>JAJRTD010000232.1 GCA_024278435.1 Gammaproteobacteria bacterium
CAGGTATTTCTCAACATCCTGTTTCAGGATACGGCCATTCTTGCCGCTACCGGTGATTTCTGTTGCATCAATGGCATTTTCCGCTATCAGCTTTCGCACCGACGGACTCATGGCAGCGGCAGCCTTCCGCGCGGGTCCATCACTGACAGCCGTATCAGCAGGCGCTTCAGTCCCTTTCGAAGGAATTTCTGCATCAGCCTGCTCCAGCTCTTCGATCACGGCCAGCACCTGGCCAGCGGTTACCGTGTCCCCTGTATCAAAAAAGATGCTTTTAACGACTCCCGGCTTTACCACCGGTACTTCCAGGATGACCTTGTCAGTCTCGAGGTCGACCAGCACTTCATCCGCTGCAATGGTATCGCCCACCTGTTTATACCAGCTGGCGATCACTGCGTCAGCGACCGATTCAGGCAGTTCAGGAACCTTGATTTCTATGCTCATTTTATTTTTCCGTAATATCCAGTGCCCTGTTTATAATTTCTTTCTGTTCTTTTGCATGCAATTTTGCCGAGCCGACCGCCGGGGCTGACGATGGCTGCCTGCCAATGTAACCCAGCTGCCAGCGAGAATTAATCATTGCTGGAATACGCAGCTTGCTGAAGTCCCAGCCGCCCTGGTTCTTTGGCTCTTCCTGGCACCAGACCAGTTCATTGGTATTGCGGTACTGTTTCAACAACGCATCAAGCTGCTCGCCCGGGAACGGGTATAGCTGCTCAACTCGCAGCAAGGCAATATCATCAATCCGGTTTACCCGCCTTGCCTCCAGCAGCTCGTAATAAATCTTGCCATAGCAAAGAATGATGCGCCGGACTTTTTTCGGCTCCAGATCATCCGCTTCAGCCAGCACCCGACTGAACTGACCCTGTGTCAGGTCTTCCAGTGTGCTGACACACCACTTGTGCCTTAACAGGCTTTTTGGTGTCAGGATAACAAGCGGCTTGCGGCATTTTCGTATCATTTGCCGGCGCAGCAAATGAAACATCTGCGCCGGGGTACTCGGTACACAGACCTGCATATTATGCACCGCGCATAACTGCAGATATCTTTCCAGTCTTGCCGAGGAGTGCTCTGCGCCCTGGCCTTCATAGCCATGCGGCAGCAACATCACCAGCCCGCTGGCACGGCCCCACTTGTGTTCACCGGCGGAGATAAACTGGTCAATGACCACCTGTGCGCCATTGGCAAAGTCACCGAACTGCGCTTCCCACATGCCCAGGGTGCGGGGCTCGGTTGTGGAAAATCCGTATTCAAAAGCCAGCACGGCCAGTTCCGATAACAATGAATCAAACACCCTGAAATTACTTTCCTCACTGCCCAGCTGTCTTAACGGCACATAAGAGGAACCATCCAGCTGGTTATGCAGTACCGCGTGCCGATGAAAAAATGTTCCGCGACCGCTGTCCTGCCCGGAAAGGCGCACCGAGTAACCCTGCTTTAACAGCGTGCCATAGGCCAGCAGTTCGGCAAAGCCCCAGTCAATGGCCTGGGCACCGGCCGCCATTCGCTTGCGCCCCGCCATGATTTTTTCAACCCGGGGGTGCAGCTGAAAGTTCTCCGGAATGTTTTCCATGACACTGGCAACTTCGCGCAGCCGTGCCAGTGATACGGTGGTATCAACGTCCTTCAGGATGGAGTCAACCAGGTACCGTTTCCAGTTAACATAAGTAGATGAGTCGGCAGCCGATTCCGGCAGTTTATGCGGCACCACGCAGGCCCCGGACTCCAGGATCTGGCGAACACTTTTTTCCATGGTCTCACACTGCTCCCGGGTCAATACCTCCTCCTGTATTATCCTGTTTGCATAAATGGTTCTCGTGGTTTCCAGTTCGCGGATTTTTTTATACATCATCGGCTGTGTTACCGATGGCTCATCAGCCTCGTTATGGCCATGACGGCGGTAACAGACCAGGTCGATCACCACATCTTTCTTGAACTTGTTGCGGAACTCCAGGGCGGTACGGGTCACCATGACGACCGCTTCCGGATCATCACCATTGACATGAAAAATCGGCGCGCCGACCATTTTCGCAATGTCGGTACAGTAGTAGGTGGAGCGTGCATCCTGCTGTGCACTGGTGGTAAAACCGATCTGGTTATTAATCACAATGTGTATGGTGCCATGGGTCAGAAAACCGCGCGACTGTGACATCTGCAGGGTTTCCATGACCACACCCTGGCCGGAGAATGCCGCGTCACCATGGATCTGCACAGGAATCACTTCATTGCCCTGACGGTCACCGCGACGCCACTGCCGGGCACGAACCGCACCTTCAACCACCGGCGCCACAATTTCCAGGTGAGAGGGGTTGAACGCCAGCGCCAGATGCACCGGCCCGCCCGCGGTATCCATGTCCGATGAAAAACCCAGGTGGTACTTAACGTCGCCAGTCAGTTCGTGAATTTTCTTTGTGCCCTCGAATTCCTGGAACAGCTCACCGGGTGTCTTGCCCAGGATATTAACCAGCACATTGAGCCGCCCGCGATGCGCCATGCCAATAACCACTTCCTTGATCTTCTGCTTGCCGGCAAACTGCACCAGTTCGTCAAGCAGGGGAATCAGCGACTCGCCGCCTTCCAGTGAAAAACGCTTCTGGCCGACATATTTTGAATGCAGGTAACGCTCAAGCCCTTCAGCATCGGTTAACTGCTGCAGAATATTTATTTTTTCAACTTCGTTAAGGCGGGGGATACCGCGAGCCGTTTCCAGGCGCTGCTGCAACCAGCGCTTTTCACTGGTTTCGGTAATGTGCATATATTCAATGCCGACACTGCCGCAATAGGTCTGCTGCACAATCTCATAGATTTCTCTCAGCGGCAGGGTCTCTGCACCGGCCAGTGAACCGGTATCGAAAACCGTATCGAAATCACTTTCCGACAGTTCATGATAGGACAGGGCCAGTTCGGCAACTTCCGTTTCCGTTCTTTCTCCCAGCGGGTTGATATTAGCAATCTGGTGACCACGAAAACGGTAGGCATTGATCAGCTGCAGTACCTGCACCTGTTTTCTTTCATGGTCAAAACTGATGAGCGCTTCAAAACCACGGTTTTTTTTGTGCTGCGCATAATTAACAAAATAATCATGCATTTCTTTCGGCGAGATTTCACGCTCGACAAAGTTCGGCTCGTGTCGTGTGCCATTATGCTCGTTGACCGGAATGGCATCAAAATACTGTCGCCATTTTTCTTCCAGAGAATCAGGATCAGTCAAATAGGTTTCATACATTGACTCCAGCCAGGCGGTACTGCCACCATAAATTGTCGAACTATCCCAAAGTTCCGACATGCTTTTTTTTGTCACCCGAGCCATTTCCCACCTTACGTTTTTGCAAAAAAAACCGGATCACTTCATGAAACCACAGCCTGTCGTTGATTCATGTTTAACCTGATATTTCTTTATTTTTTAATTCCTGGATGCAGTTCACAGAAGTTCGCTGCTTTATTACTTATTATTAGCCTAAATGCATTAAAAAAACAGTTCAGGAACATTTAAATATGATTAAAAAATCTCTGATTAATTCAGTATTTGTCATCCCGAGCGCAGTCGATCGTTACATGGATGTAACTTATTAGACAATGCAGAAGCTATTGTCGATGGATATTAGACCACTACACTATCAACAACTTATGGAATAAAAGATTCTTCGCTAACGCTCTGAATGACATTAATCAGAGTACCCCCAAGTACTTACCGTTAGAGTGAATATATGCTGCGTGAAATCACCCATTTAAGACAGTCAGGCAGAAGCCAGGTTAAACGCTGGTTCAGCAGCTATGACATGGATCTGTTCGTCTGGTTCCAGCAGGACAGAATGCCGGTCCGGTTTCAGCTCTGTTACAACAAAAACAGCAATGAGAAAATCATCAGCTGGAACCTGCATCGCGGCTTCCATTATTACTGCGTCGACTGCGGTGAAACCCTGCCTGATCAATATAAAATGACTCCGTTGCTGCTGCACGCAAACAAACAGCAGGACCTGACCATTATCGCACACCGCTTCCTGGCTGCCAGTGAAAATATTGATATTGCAGTGGCTGACTTTATTTACGCACGGCTGATGGCGTATCCTGTATCAATGGCGCATTACAGTGCAACGCATACAGATCATCCTGCCCGCTGATAAAACCGGGTGACGCAACATGCTGCGCCATAAAACGCTTGATGGGTAGAAATAACGGTGCCGGCAACTGTCGATAATCAAACCATTGCCAGCCGGCACATTTATCCGGCTCCAGTGCCTTTGCTTCACCACTGTGGTAATCAGCGGAGACCAGCAGGGTAATATACTGGCGTCCGGCCTGTTCGAAAAGCAGGTCGGTAAACCCGAGGTGGCGCGGCGCTGTAATTTCCAGACCGGTTTCTTCCTGCACTTCACGCTGCGCACACTCAATCACCGTTTCGCCAGTTTCCAGGTGGCCGCCGGGAAACTGCCAGCAGTTTGCCCGGTTTTCACTGATCCGCTGCCCCAGCAATAACTGCTGCCCCTGCCATACCAGCACGCCAACGCCGATGACCGGCCGACCGTGGTTACTGCCCGGCATTAGTCTGCCGTTTTGTTTTAACAAACCGCCGGTCAGCTATCAGGTTTTGCATCCGGGGCCACTTCAACGCGGTTCCTGCCTTTGCGTTTTGCCTGGTACATAGCGATATC
>JAJRTD010000233.1 GCA_024278435.1 Gammaproteobacteria bacterium
GCATATTGCGAACCTTCTGTAATCGAATCCAGTAGGTCATAAAATCCCTGTAGGTTACGACCTCAAATTCATGTCCGGTAGTCTTCGCCAGGTAATCGACCAGTGGCTGGTAGTTCTTTTTAATCTGCTCGGGCGGCAGAACCGGCTGTACAGAAAAAGTGTATTTCCCGGCAACCGCATTCCATGACAGCACCAAAAAACAAAACAAACAGATAATTCGCGGGAAAGTACGCTTCACAGGAAACACCTCGTGTTTTTAACAGGTACTTCAAGCATAGCCAAACATAACTTAATTGCCATATTCCGGCATAAAAGCCGGTAACCAACGGCCGTTTACAATACTGGTCTTTTGAAACCGTAGTTTATAGATGCCGCTGGTTAAACTGCATAACAGTGAAACTTACATTCTGATTCAGATAGACCTTGTATTGCAGCAATGGAAGCACAGCGGTTTTTTGCCCTGAAAATGCCCCCCGCCAGCGCGCCACACAAATAAAAAAGGCTTACCAGTCATGGTAAGCCTTTGTTTTTATTGGCTGGGGAACTAGGATTTGAACCTAGGTTGGCGGAGTCAGAGTCCGCAGTCCTGCCGCTAGACGATTCCCCAAAAAGATAAAAGAAGGCTATGCCTTCCGATACGGCTATTTTACTACAGCTTGTCACTGCACTGAAATAACTGGAAGCGGATTATATAGCATCTATTGACCGCTGTGAACTTTAACCGGTTTTCAATTTAAGGCAAATTCAGATAACAGCGGCAAATGGTCCGATAACTGCCGCCAGGGATACCCCCTCAGCGGGTGGCAGGCCACAACTTCCAGGCCGCGGCTATAGATCCTGTCCATTGGCAGCAGCGGCATCCAGGCCGGAAAAGTGCGGGCATATTTGCCGTGCCGGTCTTTAAAAACCTCCTTAACCCCCAGAACCCGGCTAATGTAACGCTCCGCGTTTCCCCGCCAGTCATTAAAATCGCCGGCTATAATCAGCGGCTCATCGTGTGGCACATGTGAATCAATGCGCTTGACCAGCTGTTTTAGCTGCAGCTCGCGTTCATGCTCAAACAGCCCCAGGTGCACACAGATCACGTGCAGCTTTGACGGTGTATGCGGAATATCAAGCGTGCCATGCAGCAGGCTGCGGCTGGCAGTTTTCATCAGCGAGACATCAATATTGTCCCAGTGAGTAAAGTTATATTTACTGAGAATGGCGTTACCGTGATGCCCCTTGGCATAGATGGCATTTTTACCGTAACAATGGTGATGCCAGATTTCATCGGCAAGGAACTCAAACTGGCTGTTATCCGGCCAGTTATCCAGTTTCAGCGAGTGGCGCAGATGCTCCCCCTGTATTTCCTGCAGAAACAGGATATCCGCATCAACTTCACGCAATGCCTGTTTTATACCATGCAGGATAAAACGCCAGTTACTGGCGCTAAAACCCTTGTGAATGTTATACGTTAATATTTTAATACTGGAATCTGACATCGCTGGATCGATCAAGTTTTTATTTATACAAATATAAATTAACAGCCATATAATATTGAGTATGTTTCAGGCAGCTTTTATCCATTTACTCCTGCTGATTATAGTGGCAAATGCCAGCCCTATTATTGTACGCAAACTTTTGCACAATAAATATGCCTGGACCATTGATGGCGGCCTGAACTTCATTGATGGCCGGCCATTGTTCGGTTACTCAAAAACCTGGCGCGGCATTGCCGGTGCCGTGCTCATCACTGCCATTGCCGGCCTTGCACTGGGATATACCGTGCAGACAGGGGCCTTGATCGGATTGCTGGCCATGGCTGGCGATCTATTTTCCAGCTTTATCAAACGCCGGCTCAAGCTGCCGCCCAGCAGTATGGCACCGATGGTTGACCAGATTCCGGAATCTTTTCTACCGGCACTGTTAATGATGCAGGTATTCGGCTTAAACGCATCTTCGGTTACCGTGCTGGTGGTTCTGTTTATAATCTTTGAACTGCTGGTCTCGGTGATACTGTATCGCTGGGGTATTCGCCAGCGCCCTTACTAGCCCGCATATTGCATGAAGACCGGCTCTACCCCATGAATTTATTATGAAAAACAAATGCCCGGACAGATTTTTCAGTATCTTGCAAAAGCACAGTTTGTGCCTGCGCCACTTTGCAAAAAATCCGGCTGTGCATCCTGGCCGATCCCCCTTGAACCATAGCTATTGATATGCCGGAGGAAAAAAACCTGTCAACCGATATCTACAACCTGCCTAACCTGGTCAGCTTTATACGCATATTAATGTCGCCGCTGCTGATCTGGCTGGCCATCAATCAGCAACCCACATGGTTTCTGGCGGTACTGATTTTTTCCGAATTCACCGATGTGCTTGACGGCTTCCTGGCCCGCCGGCTTAACCAGATCACCGAGCTGGGTTCACACCTGGACAGCTGGGGTGATTTCATTATTTACGGCACTATTACTTTCTGCGCCTGGATTTTATGGCCCGAAATTATCCGCCAGCATATGCTGTGGATCGGCATTATTGTCGGCTGCCTTGTTTTCCCTGTGCTTCTCGGACTGATTAAATTCAGAACCCTGACCAGTTATCATACCTGGAGCGTAAAGGCCGCTGTCGCCAGCAGCATCCTGGCTTACCTGCTGCTGTTTTCCGGACTGCTGGACTGGCCGGTAAAACTGGCCGCCGCCGTCAGCCTGTACGCGGCACTGGAAGAGATCGCCATCACCCTGATCATCCGCCACCAGCATGTTGACGTGCGCTCCTTCCTGCAGGCATTAAAATACCGCCGGGAAAATACTGAACCGTGAATCTGCGGCTTTTTATCATGTATAAAACCCCGGCTGGCCGGGGCTGCAAAGGCTTATGATTGATTCTGCAAATATCAGTCCTGTATCTGCGAAATCTGCCGCCGGATATCATTCAGCTGCCGGTGATAGGCATCGGCATCACCGTAATCCACAAAACCGGTGACCCGCTCATGGGCACTGCGGCTCAAGCGGGCATGTTTAATCGGACACCAGTACTGCTCTGTCCTGGCAGTAACTTCACGGGCATAGGCTATCACCCCGTTACCATAGCCGCAGTACACACAGTTCAGCTTTTCAATTGCATTAAGGTAAGCCAGCTTATGCCGGTCAATTACAATATAGTCCGAGCGCTTGACCAGCGGTATTGCATAAACCCGAAAACAGACCGACTGATAGATACTGATTGCCAGGTCAAGCAACAGGATGGGGAAAATAACACTGTAGATTATCGGCGCCGTTAGCAAATGAGCCAGCCGTGCCTGGTAAAGATAAACAAAAAGATTAACCCGCTTCTTTCTGTGCAGTTTTTGCGCTTCCCGGGCAAAACTGACCTTGCCCCGACGCAGTGTATACTGAAACTGCTCACGCTTCTGCTCCAGCAGAGTCTGTACTTCCGATTCAAGCTGCACTTGCAACTGGTGAAGATTTTCCAGTAGCTGGTCAATTTTAGATTGCGCCATATTCCCCCCGGCAAAAAATCAGCAATGATTACTGAAATAAAAAGAACATACACTGCCATTAATTGTTTCGCAGTCATGCCAGTTCATTCGCTACGTAACAAACTGAAAAATAAACAAATGGATTACTCTTTTTGCTGCTCAGCAATTCTCTCTTTTTGAATCTGGTGACTTATCAATATACTGATAACAATAAAAACCAGGCCCGGCATTGCCAGAAAACCATGGGCGCTGATCAAACTGCCCAGCAGACAGTAAAAACCGATAGCACCGGTTAACCGGCTGGCAAATTTTTTACCACTGGCTTTTAAAACAAGAAACAGAAGTGAGGGCAGCAGAGCAGCAAACAACCAGGCAAGGGCAATGCTTCCGTCTTTGCCATAAAAAAACTGGTACTGCCATGACTCGGCCGAGAAAATAATGGAGACCCAGTAAAGCCAGAAAGTAAAAAAGATGGAAAACGGCAGGTAAAACACAACCACCATAAAAAAGAGTTTATCTGTCGACCTGGCCATTAGTTCCCGTTAAAAAAACATGATAAAACATTGATGACTGGCAGCAGACTCAAAAACATTATCGCCGCCTTGAATCACGATAATCATGGTTTTCCAGCTCGACATCCGCCTGCACCTGCTGCCGGCCTCGCTCATAGACAATTTCACGTCCCATGGCCGAGCCCACGTAAGCCAGGCCGTTGGCCGTCGGTAATAATTCACACTTTACGCTATGCACACCTTCACCCAGAACCACTTCTATCCGGTCCTCGCGTTTACTGTAAACAAGAACCTGCATGGTATTGCCGGTTTCGGTAACCCGTACCTCTATTTTCTGCTCACTCATTACAACCACCTTTTCGTATTTTTACGCGCCGCTCAGTTTTCAGTCTTTTGCTGTATGCTTATAAACAGGGCCTCGACCTTTGTCCTTGCCCATGGTGTCCTGCGCAGAAACTTCAGGCTGGACTTCAGCGATGGATCACTGGTGAAACAGCGGATATCAATACGCCTGCCCAGTTCCTGCCAGCCATAATGCGCAACCAGCGCCTTTACTATATGCTCAAGTGTTACCCCGTGTAGCAGATTACCCGGCTGCACCTTAGCCACCCGCTGCCACCCCCATGAGATCAATATTCACTTTCAGCGCACTCCGGTTTTATTCTACCGGCGTAGGATTCTCATCCTGCAGCACAAACTCGGCAACAACACTGTTGTTATGACGCAGCTCGGCAAGCAACGGTCCATTTCCGACCTCAATGGCCAGCAGGGTAAAGTACTCCTCTTTCTCGGGGTCATCGGAAGGCTTGCAACTCAGCTTTGCCTCCCTGCTGGCGGTAGCGCCCCAGAAACAGTGCCAGCTCGCATTGTCCAGCTTTGTGGTCACAAACTCGGCCCGGCCGTCAAAGCCGACCACCAGTTTTTCAATGCCATATGCATTGTCCCCGGTTGCTTTCCAGACACCGGATGCAGGGTGCCGGCCACAACCGGAAACAAGCAGGGTTAATGCCAGCAGCCAGCCATAAAAAAACCGGGGTTGAAATAATTTCATAACGATAGTGCGAACATTCATAAACAACCGACAGGTTAGCACGGGCAGTGAAACAGCGTCATTCGTTTTTTAAAAGCAGGCAACGATATTCCCGGCATCCAGGCATAAAAAAACCGGAGCAGAAAGCGCTAACCTTCCGTATCCGGTTGACAGCGTCAGCTGGCAGTTGCCGCCCGCTAGAAGATCCGCTCCAGCCGGTCCATATCGTTAACTACGCGCCAGCTGCCGCCACCTTGTTCTACCCGCTGCTGCCATTTTTCCAGCCGATCCATGTATTCACGCGGATCAATATTATCACTGCGCAACTTGGTCACATTCAGCGCGATCACATCAAAACCTTCCAGCTGAAGCGGAAGGTCACGAACATAGCCTTCCGGCAACTCTTCTTTCAGATCCGAATAAATCAGGATGGTTTTTCTGCCGGTTCCTTTTTCGGTCAGGTACTCTGCCGCCTGCAAAACCCCTCCCGTGATATCGGTATAGCGGGACGGCCTGACTTCTTTGACAAAGGCATCCATCTCATCGCGGAAATGCCTTTTCTGCCGGTTGGCCTCGCTGGGCCGGTCATTAAAAGTCACCTTGGCGATAATATCCTTTTCACTGAAGCTGCCGGTATCGATACGCGCCACCGCCAGTGAATCGGTGGGCTCCAGCTTCACCAGTAATACATTGACCAGGTTCAGAGCATTGTCCAGCTCCTTTGTATAGGTACCCGAGGTATCCAGCAGCAGGTATACCCCGCTGTTGGTCGGCCCCTTATCCGAACAGGATGCCAGTAGCAGGCCCTGCACAAGCAGCAGGCAGATTGTTATTACTTTA
>JAJRTD010000234.1 GCA_024278435.1 Gammaproteobacteria bacterium
ACACCCCGGGCTGTACCATCGAAGCCAGGCAGTTTACCGCGCTGGCCGGTGATTTCGCGGAACACGATACGGTGATACTCGGCGTCAGCAAGGACCCGGGCGACAGCCATTGTGCCTTTATCGATAAATTCGGCCTGGGTATCGATTTGCTGGCTGATACCAGCGGTGAGTTATGCGAGGCCTACCATGTGTGGCAGGAGAAGGAAAAGAACGGAGTGAAAAAAATGGGCATCGTACGTTCAACCTTTATCATCGACAAAACAGGGATACTGCGCGAGACAATGTACGGTGTCAGTGCAGACGGCCACGCTCAGCAAATTCTTGACAGGATCAAGTCACTCTAGGGATACTCTGAATAAGTGTCATTCAGAGCGCAGCGAAGAATCTTTTTCTCCGTAAGTAATTGATTGCTCAGTGGCTCAAGATCCTTCGACTGCGCTCAGGATGACAGATAAGGACTTGTTCAGAGGTACCCTAGCTTTGTTATATGACCTGCTGCAACTTACGCCGTTACAGATCTCTGCCTGTATCGCGATCATTTTTGTCGCCTACACAGTCAAGGGGCTGTCAGGGTTCGGTTCCGGGCTGATCGCCATTCCGCTACTGACTTTACTGTTCCCCCTGACTTTTGTCGTGCCCGTACTTGGCCTGCTGAGTTACAGCGGCACCCTGATGCAGAGCTTTCATTACAGAAAGCAGGTGGTCTGGCGGGACCTGCTGCCCCTTATCCCTTTTTCAATTCTCGGCATATTCACCGCCATCTGGCTGCTGGTTAATGTTGATGCCGACCACCTTGTGCTGGCGCTGGGAATCTTCGTCATCCTCTATGCGCTGTACTCCTTATCGCCGGTAACCGTACACAGCGGCAGCCGGCTATGGGCGATTCTGGCCGGCAGCTGCGGTGGCCTGGTTGGCGCGCTCTTTGGCACCGGTGGGCCGTTTTATGTTGTCTACCTTAAGATGCGGCAACTGGACAAGTCCGCTTTTCGCGCCACCATCGCCACGGTGTTTCTTATCGACGGTGGTACCCGTATGACCGGCTATGCGCTCACAGGCCTGTTTACCGGACAGGTACTAACGCTGGTTGCAATATTATTCCCTGTGCTGCTACTGGCCATGTATACCGGTCATCATATCCATATAAAGATCAATCAACAGCGGTTCAACCAGATAATCAGCCTGCTGTTACTGTTCAGTGGCACAATGCTTATCTATAAAGCACTGTCTGCCTGAAAAACCGGGGACAGACCCCGGTTTTTTGACGGTTTCGCAGTTCGGTTCAGGGAAACCGTGGTCTTTAATTTCCCTGAACTTTATCGGTCTTTACCGCAAGGCGAATACGCTAGACTACAGGCCTGTTTACCCCGTTTCGTGTTTATTATGCCTTCTACCCCCATCTTTTATACCTTCCGACGTTGTCCGTATTGCATGCGTGCACACATGGCGCTGAAGTATGCGGATATCCGGGTAATTATCCGTGAGGTGGAGTTGAGCAATCTACCTGCCGAGGCGCTTGCCGTTTCGCCGCATGCTACGGTGCCTTCGCTGGTGCTGGATGATAATCGTTTTATGGATGAAAGCTGGGACATTGTTAAATGGGCCGTGCAGCAGAACGACCCGGATAACTGGCTGGGCGAGAATAACTGCTACCTGCAGGAAGCCGAAATGCTGGTCGAGACCAATGATTATTCCTTCAAGGAAGACCTGGATCATTACAAATACGCCGACCGTTATCCCGAGCACCCCATGCAATACTACCGCGAGCAAGGCGAGGAATTTCTGCAGGAACTGGAAGCAATGCTGACGGACAACTCTTTTCTACTCGCCTCACATCCAACAATCGCAGATATTGCCGTATTTCCATTTGTGCGCCAGTTCGCAATGGTGGATAAGGACTGGTTTGACCAGGCGCCGTACCCGCAGATACAATGCTGGCTGACCTCGCTGCTAGATACCGACTACTTTGCCGACGCCCTGATGAAACGCGAAATCTGGCAGCCGGGCAGCGAGGATGTTTACCTCTAAAAACCGGGGACAGACCACGGTTTTGGTCCGGTTTCCTCTATAAAAAAACCGGGGTCTGTCCCCGGTTTTTTCTCATGCCATCATTGATACATATCATTGAAATTTCTGCCGTAGCGGGAATATACTTGTATTAATAAATACGGGGAGAGCATCATGACAAAACCTGAACACAGCGAACCATTGGACACCCTCGGCGCCGCCTATGAAACCATGTACCAGCGTGTTGCCGAAGGCCTGAAACATGCCAAAGAGGAAACCGGCCCGGTTCTGCTCAAGCTTATCCATGAAGCCCGCGACAAAGCGGTTGAGCTCGACGAACTGACCGAGGAAGAAGCCGAAAAGCTGGCACACTACCTGAAGCGTGATCTTGGCGATGCCATTCATCATATCGCCGACACCGGCAACAAGCTGAAGGACTGGCTGGGCTTCGAAGCCCGGCTGATCGAACGTTCACTGCTGTATAAGCTGCTGGATGCAGCCGACAAAACCAAGGCCGAGCTGCTGCGCATAAAAGACAGGGTCGATCGTGCCACCGCCTACCATACCGGCGAGATAACCGGCCCCGGCATGCTGGTCTGCGACCAGTGCGGAGAAGAGCTGCATTTTCTCAGGGCCGGACGGATTCCGCCGTGCCCCAAGTGCCGCGGCACCAGCTTCCACCGCCAGTCCGGCTAAAAAACAACCCTGCTGATTATTTCGTTTTTATGTCTATACTTTTACAGGAAGATCAATTAACGGAGAGAACGCAATGATCGTAAGTAACATGGAAATTATTCCCGGGAAACGCATCACCGAACACCTGGGACTGGTGCAGGGCAGTACCGTCAGAACCAAACACGTCGGTCGTGACATTATGGCCAGCGTCAAAAACATTTTCGGCGGCGAACTACAGGGTTACACCGAGTTATTAAGCGAGTCGCGTGAAGAAGCCGTTGACCGCATGAAAAAACAGGCCGAAGCCATCGGCGCCAATGCCGTGGTCAACGTGCGCTTTTCCACCTCCTCGGTGACACAGGGTGCAGCGGAATTATTTGCCTACGGAACCGCCGTAATCATGGAGTGAAACAATGGCTGATCTAATCGTATTAGCAGTATTCCTGGCTGTCGGTTATGTATTTGGCCGCATTGCTGAAAAGCGCCACTACAAATCCATTATCAAGCGCGAAAAACAGTACCGTCATATCGCGGCCATCAGCAGCCGCATCCCGCCACCGTCACAACCGGCTGACGCCTCGATGCTGGTTACCGGCAGCGTGGTCATCTCGGTGGATTATTTCAAGCGCTTTCTGGCCTCACTACGCACCCTGATCGGTGGCCGCATCATCTCCTACGAAAGCCTGCTCGACCGTGCCCGGCGCGAAGCCATACTGCGCATGAAACAACAGGCCGAATCATACGGCGCCGACAAGGTCTTTAATATCAAGCTGGAAACCGCCTCTATCTCGAAAAGTGCAAAAGGCGCCATCGGCTCCATCGAAGTGCTGGCCTACGGCACGGCATTGATACCGGTTGACCGCTAAGCAGCAGGCCACGCGCTGAAATACCGCAATCCGGAAATACCGGAGGGAATCAACACCACAGAAACCCACCCCTTGAAAGAGTTTTCTTTTTTGCTGGCGGTGGTGCTGGCCGCTGTCATTATTATTACCACCGTTCTCGCGGTGTCCGTGGACTGGCTGGCGCAGTACGTGCCGGTGGAAATGGAAAATTCGCTAGCCCGGTCGATTGAAACCAATATCGATAATGAACGCAACGAGGTCGACGACTACCTGCAGGCGGTG
>JAJRTD010000235.1 GCA_024278435.1 Gammaproteobacteria bacterium
CGGCTTTTGACAGAAAATGCATATCGATACCCAGTAACGGATCAAAGCCCATGTGCATTACCTGCACCGAGCTTAAGGTCAGTACCAGCACACCCGGGGTGTAGTTTTTTACCGCATCGTAAGGCACCTCCAGACGCCGAAGCTGCTGGCGTAACTGCAACCAGGTTTCTTCCGAGATGACGTCCCTGATGGTTTTGCCGTCTTTAAAACTGCCTTTTTCTGACAGCAGGCGATCGTATTCACTGTTGTCGATATTGTTGATGTTCAGCTCCACAACCAGTGCATCCGACTGCTCGAATGCGCTTTCGATCACCGGCCTTAACGGGTAGAAACTTTTATCGGCAAAGTGAATGGAACCGAGAAGATACACTTTTGCCGGCACTGAAGCTTTTTCTGCCGTGGTGACCTGCCAGAAAAAAGTCCGGTCGTTTGCCGCCTGGACATAAGCAGAAAACAGAAGGCAGAAGACCAGCAGGAAAAGGTTTTTTATCGTTGCGCGGGAAATTCCGGGGGCGATAAATAGCATATTCTGGCGTCGCTCAGCTGTCCGCTTTAAGTTCAAGCGCACGTTTATAGACATCATTTTTATGTTCACCGGTCATCTTTACCACCAGTTGCACCGACTGTTTGACCGGCAGCTCGGCAAGCAATATTTTTAAATACTGGTCCACCAGAACGTTTTCCGCGGCCACTTCCAGCCGGCCTTCCACCACCAGCACTATTTCACCCTTGCGCTGGTTATCATCGCTTTCAACCCAGTTGATCAGATCAGCCAATGGCAATCTTTTTATGGTTTCAAAGGTTTTTGTCAGCTCGCGGGCATAGGTGACCCGACGGTTTTCGCCAAACACCGCCCGCATGTCCTTCAGGGTTTCAACAATGCGGTGGCAGGAGATATAAAAGATCATGGTGCGTCGCTGCGCGGCCAGCTGCTCGAGAAACTGCAGCCGGGCGCCCTGCTTTGCCGGCGGGAAGCCTTCAAAGGTAAAAGCGTCCGTTGCCAGCCCGGCAGCGCTTAATGCCGTGATAGCCGCGCACACGCCCGGTACCGGCGAAATACTGATACCCCTGTCGTGAGCCTGTGACACCAGGCGGTAGCCGGGGTCGCTGATCAACGGCGTGCCGGCATCGGAAATCAGGGCGATGGATTTGCCCGCCTGCAGCTCGTCCAGCAGCCTGCCGGTAACCCGTTCCTCATTATGTTCGTGGTAGGCCTGCAGTTTTGTGTTAATACCAAGATGGGCCAGTAATCGCTGGCTGTGGCGGGTATCTTCTGCCGCGATAAAATCAACCCGGGACAGAACATAGACAGCACGCCGGGTGATATCAGCCAAATTGCCTATCGGGGTAGCAACAAGATACAATGTAGCCGCTGCCAGTGATGACTTTTGCTGATCATGTTTATCTTCCGCTTTATCTTCTGGAATTTCGATTGACACTGCCTGGCTCACAAAACATACTTGTTGATTATCGACTAATATTCCACGCTGATACTAGTCATATACACCCTGAAACGAACTGATTGATACTATCTTGAAATCACATACATTAAAACTCTTTTTATTCCTCCTGATTGCCCTGCTTGCCGCCTGTGAGAGCCAGCCGGTAAAAACCGGTGGTGAGCAGGCGGTTACCGAGGAAGGCCGCCCGGTTACCGAAAAACAGGCCTCTCTAACCGAAGAAGCGGAAAACCTGCTCGAGCTTGCCGAGGACAGCGACAACGAGGCCGAACAGCGGAAATACCGAATCCAGGCGGCGCAGTTGTATATCGAAGCCGGTGAAATCAGCCTGGCCAACCAGCAACTGGATGTACTCAGGCAGCAATATGCAGACCGCGCAATTCCCGATGAAACGGCCAACACTGACATCCAGCTGCTTGCTGCGGCCATCGCGATTGCACAAAAAAACACCTCGCTGGCCGCCGAACTTATCGACAGCATCAAACCACTGACACGCAAACAGCAGATAAGCTATTACAGCCTGAAAGCCGACCTGGACTACCTTTCCGGCAAATACATGTTCGCTGTGGAACGCCGTGTACAGCTGGATACCTATCTGGACACGGAAGGCGCTAAAAACCGCAATAACAGGAAAATATGGGCCGCCCTGTCCAGCCTTCCCAGCGAGCAGCTAAACAAGCAGCAGAGCAGCAACCCAACTATTAAAGGCTGGCTGGAACTGGCAAAAGTCATGCGTTCAGGACAGCAGAATATCAGCAAGCTTGAGGACGACCTGCTCGACTGGGGCACCCGTAACCCCAGCCACCCTGTCGGTAACAGCTTCCTGCAGGAACTGGTCAGCAACTACCAGGTAACCGCACTGGAAAACAAACAAATTGCGGTACTATTGCCAATGCAGGGTGATTTGTCGAAAGTCACTGCCACCATTAAAAACGGCATCTTAAGCGCCTATTACCTTGATTCCACATCGCCGATCAAACCGGTGATCCGTTTTTACGACACCAGCAACAGTGACCAGAGCTTTCACCAGGTATACGAACAGGCTATTGAAGACGGCGCCACCAATATCATCGGCCCGCTGGACAAGGTCGTTATCAACCGGCTGGCACAGCAAAGGGAACTGGACGTCCCGGTACTGACGCTGAACTACTCCGAAAGCACTTTCGGCCATACCGGTAACCTGTTCCAGTTCGGCCTGTCGCCGGAGGATGAGGCGCACCAGGTGGCCGAACTGGCCATCCTGCAGAATAAAAAACAGGCCGCGGTTTTCTACCCCGATAGTGAATGGGGCCGGCGCCTGAACCGGGCATTTGTTGAACGCTATACATTTCTCGGCGGCAGCATATTAACCTCGACCAATTATGCAACCAATACCAACGATTACCGCCGCCCGATCCGGCAGCTGTTTAATCTTGACCAGAGCGCCATCCGTCGCCGCAAGGTGGAAAACATCATCGGCACCAGAACAAAGAGCGAACCCAGGCGCCGCCAGGATATTGACATGATCTTTCTTGCCGCCACCCACCGTTCGGCAAGAAGCATTATGCCGGCATTCAAGTTTCACCATGCCGGCGACCTGCCGGTTTATTCCACCTCGCATGTCTACACCGGGCAGATTAACCGCGAGCTGGACCGCGACCTGAACGGCCTGATATTCTGTGACATGCCATGGATACTGCAGAACACTTCACCACTGGCAAAAGTCTTTACCAGCAACTGGCCGCAACAGAAAAACTTTACCCGCCTGTTCGCACTGGGTATTGACAGCTACCATTTGATTTTCAACCTTGATTACCTGCAAAACAGGGAATACGCGGTCTATGCCGGCCAGACCGGCAACATACAGCTGGATGAGAACAACCGTGTTACCCGCAAGCTGTTATGGGCCCGCTTTGAAAGAGGCCGGCCGGTTTATTTCGAACCCGCCATAAACAGCGAAGAAACGGAAAAAACAGCAAACTGAAACAGTAAGGATCATTGAAAGCAGCGCATTTAAAACAGGGAGAGGATGCGGAAAGCGCGGCATGTGCCTTCCTCAAAAAGCAGGGACTGAAACTGGTCGCTACCAATTTTCACAGCCGTTTTGGTGAGATTGACATTATAATGCTTGATAAAAACACCCTGGTTTTTGTCGAGGTTCGCTTTCGCAGGAACAGTCATTTTGGTGGCGGGCTGGAAAGCATTACCGCGGCCAAGCAACTGAAATTACGTAAAACAGCAGAGCTGTATCTGCAGCAGAACAGTCGCTATAAAAATGCACGGTTTGATGTTGTTTCCATGTCAAAAAACACTCAAACTGCCGCTGACTCGCTTTATACTTTTAACTGGATAGAAAATGCCTTTTAACGCAATGCCTTTAAAACAGGACTTTATTCTGTATAACTTCAGTACTGTTACGTTAACTTTACATTGTCATCTTGACCGGAGCTGAGCGTAGTGGAAAGATCTGCAACCCGCATTGCCCTACTACCGTACATCCTGTACATATCGACTTCACTACGTTACGCTCAGGATGACAGAATGGTTAACGGAACAGCACCGGTATAACTTAAAACATATAACTTTTTACGGTTTTTCTATGGATTTGATTTCACGAATAAGCAAGAATTTTCAGGACAGTGTCAGCACCAAGCAGCTGGCCGCTTAAATACTGGCCGAGCCCATCAGCCGCGGTGCACAGATTATTACCCAGTGTTTTTTAAACGGTGGCAAAGTACTTTCCTGCGGCAATGGCGGTTCTGCCGGAGATGCCCAGCACTTTTCCTCTGAAATGCTCAACCGTTTTGAAATGGAGCGCCCCGGCCTGCCGGCAATCGCCCTGACCACCGACAGCTCGACCGTTACCTCCATTGCCAATGACTACAGCTACGACCTTGTCTTTTCCAAGCAGGTCACCGCACTGGGCCACGCCGGCGATGTCCTGCTGGCCATCAGTACCAGCGGTAATTCTGAAAACGTGAACCTGGCCATTGATGCGGCGCACGAACGGGAAATGACGGTGATCGCACTGGACGGAAAGTCCGGTGGCGCCATGGCGGAAAAACTGCTGTTAAGCGACGTGGAAATACGGGTACCATCGGAGTCCACGGCGCGGATTCAGGAAGTACATTTGCTGACGATTCATTGTTTGTGTGACCTGGTTGATCACCAGCTGCTTGGAGGCTAGGGCGGCTTCGCCGTAATGAAAAGTGAAAAATTGTTGTTTACGCTTTTAACTGCCAACTGACATCTGCATACTGCCAACTTCTCTCTTTTATTTGACTACGTGAAGACTTGGACGCCTGGGTGGCTTGTCCGGGCTGTTGTCCGGATCCGGATCACTATCATCACTGCCATCTTCTGAAGAAATGGCGCCATCATCCTCGGTAAACATCATGCCCTGGCCGTTTTCCCGGGCATAAACCGCCAGCACGGCTTCCACCGGAAAAAAAAGATTCATCGGCTGCCCGGAAAAGCGGGCATTAAAGGTGATTTCATCATCACCCAGAACCAGGCCGTTGATTGCCATGGGCGCAATATTAAGAATGATTTTGCCGTTCTGGATGTGCTCGGCAGGCACCTGCACACCGTCGATTGAAACATCAACCAGCAAATACGGTGTCATACCATTATCAATAATCCATTGATACATGGCGCGAACAAGGTAGGGACGGCTGGATGTCATCTGCATAAGGTTATATTACAGTACTTTCAGCCAAAAATAACGCTGAAATAAGACCCCGGTCAGAACAGGATCAATCCTGGCGGATTGGCTGGCAGCTGGCCTACAGCCGTAATTCACGCTCGGCTTCGGTCAGGCTGAGTTTAAAGCCGTCACGTTCGAACAGACGCTCGGCATAAGTATTGACAGCCCTGGCTTCTTTCGGCATTTCAATGCCGTAATGACGCAAACGCCACAGGATCGGCGCAATACTGGCATCAACCAGGGTAAACTCTTCACTGAGAAAATAGGGCATCGCTGAAAACACGTCCGCCACCGAGGCGATACTTTCAGTCAGCTCTTTTTTAGCCTTGGCCACTGCTTTTTCACCCTTGGTTTCGATAATATTAACCAGCGGATACCAGTCATGCTCTACCTGAAACAGAGCCAGACGTGTCTGTGCACGTTGCACCGGGCCAACCGGCATTAACGGTGGATGCGGAAAGCGTTCTTCCAGATATTCCATGATCACCCGTGAGTTATACAACACCAGCTCGCGGTCAACCAGCGTCGGCAGGCTGCCATAGGGGTTCAGATCAATCAGGTCTTCCGGCAGTTTTTTTGGATCAACCTGAATGCATTCATGCACAATATCTTTTTCATTAAGAACGATACGGGTGCGATGACACTCAATTGATGATGCCGATGTATATAAATTCATAGTTTTTCCAAACGCGAAGAGATGATTAAAACAGAGCAGTGTAAAACTGTGCCGGTTCCGTGATGCAATCCATCAGGAACCGGCAGCATACGGCTTTTAGTGTACGTCTTTCCAGTATTCTTTCTTCAGTGCATAAGCAAAGCCGAAGAGAACAACGAGGAACAGCAGTACTTTCCAGCCCAGGCTACGGCGTTCAACCTGCACCGGCTCAGCCAGGTAGACCATAAAGTTGGTCAGGTCGGCAACGAATGAATTGTACTCCTCTTCACTCATGGTGCCGGGCTGTACCAGCTTCAGGTGCTCGAGCTCTTCAACTTCAATACCGGCATGCTCCGATTTTTTATAAACCGCTTCCTGCAAACCCTGCAAAGACCACAAAACATTCGGCATGGCCACGTCCGGGAACACGGCATTGTTCATGCCGGTTGGACGGTAAGGGTCAAGGTAGAAACTGCGCAGGTAGGTATAAACCCAGTCCGCACCACGTGCACGTGCTACCAGTGACAGGTCGGGCACTGGTGTGCCAAATGCATTTTTTGCATAATCCGCTGTCATTGATACGTGCATCAGCTCACCAATCTTGGTTGGTGCACCTTTTTTGCCGTAAGTGTGGATCATCATGTCACGCACTTCCTTTTCTTCCATGCCCAGATCCCTGGCGATACGGTTATAACGCATAAAGGAAGCGGCATGGCAGCTGTAACAGTAGTCAGCAAATGCCTTGGCACCACGTTTCAGTGAGTCCTTGTCATTGATGTCAATCGGTGCGGTGTCCAGGTGAGCACCACCCGAGGCTGCTGCCATCATTGGCATAAATAACACTGCAGCCATACATAAAGTTATTAACTTGTTTTTCATGATGTCACCCTATCCGGAACAGGCTTGGTGCTTTCGTTTTTCGATGTGATAAATAACACAATAAAGAAAGCAAAATATAAGAATGAGAATAATTGAGACATGAAAGTGATCATTGC
>JAJRTD010000236.1 GCA_024278435.1 Gammaproteobacteria bacterium
ATTGATTATGTTATTCCGGGTAACGATGATGCCATCAAGGCAATCCAGTTATATGCACAGGGCATCGCTGATGCCGTAATTGAAGGCCGCGCATCTGCCGTATTGGCACGTGGTGAAGAGGCTGCGCCTGCCAAAAAACCGGCACCCAAAAAAGCCGCTGCCAAACGTAAGGTAGAAGTTGCTAAAGAGGAAGTTGCTGAAGAAGCAACAGTTGAAGAAGTGGCTGCTGAAGAAGTTGTTGCCGAAGCAAAAGCAGATGATACGGCTGAAGTAGTAGAAGCTGCACCAAAGAAAAAAGCAGCGGTTAAAAAGAAAGCAGCAGTAAAGAAAAAAGCAGCCGTTAAAAAGAAAGCAGCAGTAAAGAAAAAAGCAGCGCCTAAAAAGAAAGCCGCTGCCTCTGATGCAGATGCCGAATAAAATTCCGGCGTAATACGATACATTATTTTTTTAAGAACAAATTTTAGGAGTTACTGTGATGCAAATTACAGCTTCAATGGTTAAAGAGCTGCGTGAACGTACTGGTTCAGGCATGATGGAATGTAAAAAAGCGCTACAGGAAGCCGATGGCGACATCGATGTAGCAATTGAAAATATGCGTAAATCCGGCCTGGCGAAGGCGGACAAGAAATCAGGCCGTGTTGCGGCTGAAGGTCGTGTCGTTATCGAAATCAGTGATGACGCTAAATCAGCCGCTGTGGTTGAAGTGAACTGTGAAACCGACTTTGTTTCCGGTGGTGATGATTTCCTGTCATTTGTACAGGCGGTTGCCAAAACCGCACTGGCCAACAAACCGGCTGATATCGCTGCTTTATCTGAGCTTACACTTGATGGTTCAGATGAAACCATTGAAGTCGCCCGTAAAGCCATGATCGCACGCATTGGTGAAAACATTCAGCTGCGTCGCTTTGAACTGGTTAGCACTGAAAACGGCATGCTGGGCAGCTACCTGCACGGCACACGTATGGGTGTACTGGTTGATATGGAAAACGGCAACGAAGAGCTGATCAAGGATGTTGCCATGCATATCGCAGCAAGCAACCCGCTGTGTGTAAGCGAAGCGGACGTACCTGCTGATGTACTGGAAAAGGAAAAAGATATTTTACGTGCGCAGGCACTGGAAAGTGGCAAGCCTGCCGATATCGTTGAAAAAATGCTGACCGGTCGTATTCGTAAATACCTTGCTGAAATCACCCTGCTGGGCCAGTCGTTTGTTAAAGACCCGGACAAAACTATTGAAACCCTGCTGTCTGATGCCGGTGCCAGGGTGAACTGTTTTGTGCGCTACGAAGTTGGTGAAGGTATTGAGAAAAAACAGGAAAACTTTGCCGATGAAGTAATGGCACAGGTAAACGGTTAAGCATAACGTAGTAGTAAAGGATAGCGTTAAGCGATGAGTAAGAACATGGCCATAAACAATCAATGGACAGAGATCTTGCTATAACAAAAAACCGGGGGACTTCTCCCGGTTTTTTGTGTACAACAATAAAACTCAAAATAATCATAAATATCAGGAGTATATAAGCCATGACATCAACATCAGCGATCTATAAACGAGTACTGTTAAAGCTCAGCGGTGAAGCATTGATGGGTGACCTGGATTATGGTATCGATGCAGACATGCTGGCACGGGTGGCGGCCGAGATTGGTGAAGTAGTTAACATGGGCGTGGAAGTGGCGCTGGTTATCGGTGGCGGTAATATTTTCCGCGGCGCCGGCCTGGTGCAGTCGGGCATCGACCGGGTAACAGGTGACCACATGGGCATGCTGGCCACGGTAATAAACAGCCTGGCCATGCAGGATGCGCTGGAAAAGCAGGGCATGAACTGCCGCGTGATGTCCGCCGTTAAAATCAACCGCATGTGTGAAGAATACGTGCAGCGTCGCGCCATCAGACACCTGGAAAAAGGCCGTGTTGTTATCTTTGCAGCCGGCATTGGCAACCCGTTTTTTACAACGGATACAGCGGGCTGTTTGCGTGCCGTGGAAATCGGTGCGGACAGCGTACTCAAAGCTACCAAGGTTGACGGTGTCTATGACTCCGACCCGGTAAAAAATCCGGACGCCGTGCTTTATGAAACCCTGAGTTTTGATGAGGTGCTGGAGAAAAACCTGCAGGTAATGGACGCTACAGCCATTGTGTTGTGCCGTGATAATAATTTACCATTACGCATATTTAATTTAAACAAAACCGGCGCTTTGCCGGCAGCGATGAAAGACAGCTCAATTGGCACAACAGTTGTAATGAAGCAGGATTAAGCTGTGAATGACGCCAGGATTAACGGGGGATAAGTAAGTGATTGAAGAAATTCTTGCAGACGCAGAAACACGCATGGGTAAAAGTGTCGACTCATTACGTACGGAGTTGACCAAGATCAGGACCGGGCGTGCCCACCCCAGTTTACTCGACCAGATAATGGTTGATTACTACGGTACTGAAACCCCGATTAACCAGGTGGCCAATGTTTCCGTGGAAGATTCCAGGACGCTGGCTGTTGCACCCTGGGAAAAACCCATGGTCGCAGTTGTTGAAAAAGCCATTATGAATTCGGGCCTGGGTTTGAACCCGTCAACCGCCGGCAACCTGATCCGCATCCCCATGCCGCCGCTGACCGAAGAGCGGCGCCGTGAACTGGTTAAGGTGGTCAAGAATGAGGGCGAAAACGCAAAGATTGCGGTGCGCAATATCCGCCGTGATGCCAACAGTGACTTCAAGGAGCTGCTGAAAGAAAAGGAAGTTTCTGAAGATGCAAGTCGCCAGGCTGAAGAAAAGGTACAGAAACTGACCGACCGTTTTGTTGCCAGCATCGATGAAGTGATCGCGGTTAAAGAAAAAGAGTTAATGGAAATTTAACTGCCGGTAAACTGATGATCGGCAATTCTGACAGTAACCGGCCTGACAACAGCAGCCTGCAATTACCCCGGCATATAGCCGTGGTGATGGATGGTAACGGACGATGGGCAAACAAACGCCACCTGCCGCGTGCGGCAGGACATAAGGCCGGCGTCAACGCAACCCGCAAAATTGTTGAGAACTGTGCCAAAAGCAGAATTGAAGCATTGACGATTTTCGCTTTCAGCAGTGAGAACTGGAACCGGCCGAAAGATGAAGTCAGCAGCCTGATGTCGCTGTTTATTACCACGATCACGGCCGAAGTTAAAAAACTGCATAAAAAGAATGTACGGGTACGCTTTATCGGTGATCGCCTGCGGTTTTCCGCAAAGCTGCAGGACAGCATTAATAACTCGGAAGCCCTGACTGAAAATAACACCGGGTTAACCCTGAATATCGCGGCCAATTACGGCGGCCGCTGGGATATTGTCAACGCCTGCCAGCAGTTGCTGATAGCCGTACAGGAAGGGGGGCGGCCTGCGGAAATCGATGAAGCGGCATTAAATTCATTTATGGCATTAAGTGACATACCGCAACCGGACCTGTTTATCCGTACCGGCGGGGAGCAGCGCATCAGTAATTTCCTGTTATGGCAGCTGGCTTACGCTGAACTGTATTTTGTCGATACCCTGTGGCCGGATTTTTCCGATGATGATTTTGATGCCGCACTGGACTGGTTTTCCGGCAGACAGCGCCGCTTCGGAAAAACCGGCCAGCAGATACAACAGGAACGCGGGCAGCAACAAGCAGACAGTAGTTCGGTTGCCCAGTAAGCCTGCAAGCCGATAATACATTCAACACAGTAAATTCAGAATAATAAAAATACAGTAATCAGCCAATAATGTTATATCAACGCATATTAACCGCTATCCCGCTTGCGGCTTTTGTATTCTGGATCATCTTCTACCAGCCAACATCGGTGTTCTTTTACTTTTTGTTGTTCGTGATTTTGATTTCAGGCTATGAATGGGCAAAGCTTTCCGGTGTGCATAGGCTGCCGGTAAGAATGCTGTTTGCGGCAGTTGTTACTGCGCTTACCTGGGGTTTGCAGCAGTACGTGTCTGATTATATTATCTGGCCGGTTTATATCGCTGCTTTATGGTGGTTCAGCATTACCTACTACCTGAAACGGGCGAGGCCGGCGGCAGCCAGTTCGGCCCTCCGGCTGGACAAGTTACTGGTTGCTTTTATCGTCTTGCCGGCTGCCGCATTTGCCATGCGCGACATCCACGCCATGCAGCAGGGTGCAGACTGGCTGTTTTATGCCCTGTCACTGGTCTGGGTCGCCGATATCGGCGCCTATTTTTCCGGCAAGCGTTTTGGTAAAACCAAACTGGCACCGCACATCAGCCCGGGAAAAACCAAAGAAGGCCTGTTCGGCGCGGTCATTGCCACCTCGCTTTACACCCTGCTGGCCAGTTATTATTTCGGGCTGGATACCGAGAACTCCGCATTGCTGATCCTGCTGTCGATTATACTGACCTTTATCTCGGTCAGCGGCGACCTGTATTTCAGTTTTCTCAAGCGCGAAGCCGGACTAAAGGATAGTGGCCATATATTGCCCGGCCATGGTGGTATACTGGACCGCATCGATAGCGTACTGGCGGCCATGCAGGTATTTCTTGTCGGCTATAACTGGCTGTTTGTGACCAGTATTTTATGATGCAGCAGATTACAATACTGGGCGCCACCGGCAGCATCGGCAGCAGTACACTGGATGTTATCGGGCGGCACCCTGAGCGCTACCAGGTCTATGCACTGACCGCCAATACCAATGTCGATGTGCAGGCAAAACTCTGCCTGCAGTGGACTCCGCGTTTTGCGGTAATGAATGACGAGGACTCTGCCGCAGAACTGCGCAAGCGCCTGCAGGCTGAAAACTGCCCGACCAGAGTATTAAGCGGTGAAAACGGCCTGTTACAGGTGGTTGAAGATGACGCCGTTGAATGCGTGGTAGCCGCCATTGTCGGAGCCGCCGGGCTGGTGCCGACGCTGGCGGCGGCACGGGCCGGCAAACGGGTGTTACTGGCCAACAAGGAGGCGCTGGTGATGTCCGGCCAGCTGTTTATTGATACCGCGCGTGAAAATAACGCGGTTTTACTGCCAGTAGACAGCGAACACAACGCAATTTTCCAATGTATGCCAGATAGTCTGACGCAGCATCATTCATCGGTTAAAATGACCAACCAGGCCGCCAATTCCGGTATTGAGCGGATTTTATTAACAGCCAGTGGCGGCCCGTTCCGGACCTGGTCTGCAGAGCAGCTGCAGGATGTGACCCCGGAGCAGGCAGTGAACCACCCGAACTGGGATATGGGCAGGAAAATCTCGGTTGATTCGGCAACCCTGATGAATAAAGGGCTGGAGCTGATTGAAGCCTACTGGTTGTTCGATATGGATATCGCCAACATCGATGTGGTGATTCACCCGCAAAGTGTTATTCATTCAATGGTAACCTACAGTGACGGCTCGGTGCTGGCGCAGCTGGGTAATCCCGACATGCGCACACCCATTGCGCATACCCTGGCATGGCCGGAAAGAATTGAATCCGGGGTTGAACCACTGAACATAATAGATGTCGCACAACTTGATTTTGAAAAGCCGGATTTGCAGCGTTTTCCCTGTCTACGGCTGTGTTACCAGGCAATAAAAACAGGTGGCACTGCAACCATTGTATTAAATGCGGCCAACGAGATTGCAGTGGCGGCTTTTCTGGACGAAAAAATCGGGTTTAACGATATTGCCGTACTAATCGAGCAGGCACTGGAAAAATCAGAGATTAGCAGTGATGTGAGTTCCCTGGAAAAAATACTGGCAGCGGATGCGAAAGCAAGAATAATAACAAATGAATGCATCCGGGCGATGCAATAATACTACACATAATTTATGAGTGTGTTACATAACATTTTTTTCTTTATCCTCGCCATTGGCATACTGGTCACCTTTCATGAGTTCGGCCACTACTGGGTTGCACGCAAAGCCGGGGTAAAGGTATTACGTTTTTCAGTCGGCTTTGGCCGGCCGCTGTTAAGCTGGCGGCGCACAACCAGGGAAGGCGACGAGATTGAATACGTCATCGCGGCGATTCCCCTGGGCGGTTATGTGAAGATGCTGGATGAGCGCGAAGGCGAAGTGCCGGAAGCGGACAGAAAGCGCGCCTTCAATAACCAGAGCATCTCAAAGCGTATTGCCATTGTTTTTGCCGGCCCGGCATTTAATTTTATGCTGGCCATCGTTCTCTACTGGGCCGTGTTTATGATGGGAGCCACAGTTGACCGGCCGTTTGTCGGCGAGACAGAAGCCGGCAGCCTGGCAGCAAAAGCCGGCTTTGAAGTTAAGGACGAAGTATTAAAAGTCGGTGATGAAGCGGTGCGTTCCTGGAACGATTTCCGTATGAAGGTACTGGAACAGGGCCTTGATGGCGGCACGCTACCGGTCCTGGTGCGAACAGCCGATGGTGCCGAGATTACCCGCAATCTGGCTTTGGGTGATATGCAGCTGCTTGAGCAGGAAGGCGATATCTTCAAGCAGATCGGTCTGCAGCAATGGTGGCCTGACCTGGCCATTGAAATCGGCGGTGTTATCGATGACAGCGCCGCCAAAAACGCCGGTCTGCAGAAGGGTGACGTTATTATCCGGGTTGACGGTGTTGATGTTGACCGCTGGC
>JAJRTD010000237.1 GCA_024278435.1 Gammaproteobacteria bacterium
ACCATTGCGCCAGGCACTGGAAAAAACCGATCTCGGCGCAGCGCCTTCACCGTTATGCGGGCTGGAAGATTCCAACTATGAAATGTGTTTCTTATGTGGACTGGAAGGCAGCAAGGTAGAAAATGCCGAGGCTTTTGAAAAGCTGGTGCTGGAAGTGCTTCACGATGTGGCAGAAAACGGCATCCCCCAGGAAAAACTGGAAGCGGTTCTACATCAGCTGGAGTTAAGTCAGCGTGAAGTCGGTGGCGATTCCTATCCGTTTGGCCTGCAGCTGATTTTAAACGGTTTGACTGCGGCGATTCATTACAGTGACCCGGTATCGCTGCTCAATCTTGACCCGGTCATTGAGTCCCTGCGCGAAGATATAAAAGACCCGGAATTTATCAAGAAACTGGTTACCGATTTATTGCTGGAAAACCAGCACCGCGTGCGTCTCACATTGCGCCCGGATGAAAATCTAAGCCAGCGCAAGGAGCAGGCAGAAAAAGCCCGGCTGGCTGAAATAAAAGCGGCAATGAGCGATGACGAAAAACAGAGAGTAATCAGGCAGGCACAGGAACTGGCGCAGCGCCAGATGCAGGAAGATGATCCCGAACTTCTGCCCAAGGTGGGTTTAAGTGATGTGCCTGCTGAAATAAAAATACCTGAAGCCACCAGGCTGCCGATTGCCGGTACCGACTCAACCATTTACAAGCAGGGTACCAATGGCCTGGTTTATCACGAGATTCTGTGTGAATTACCTGCACTGGATGAAGCAGAACTGTCGCTGTTGCCGTATTACACCTCCTGCCTGACCGAACTGGGCTGTGGTGATAAAGACTATTTGCAGGTACAGGAATGGCAGTCCAGCGTCAGTGGCGGCATACATGCCCAGCAGAGCATCCGCGCCTGTACCGATGATGAGCAGAAAACCCGTGCCTACTATCTGTTCAGTGGTAAGGCTTTAAACCGCAACAACAAGAAGCTGGCCGAGTTAATGTGGGAAACATTAAACCATGTGCGCTTTGATGAAGAAGATCGCATCGCCGAACTGATAACCCAGATGCGCTCGCGTCGTGAACGCAGCGTTACCGGTAGCGGCCATTCACTGGCCATGACGGCTGCTGCCAGCCATCTGAGTCCGGTCGCCAAACTTAACCACCGTTTCGGTGGACTTGAGGGCATCCGTTCAATCAAGGCGCTGGATGATTCACACAGTGACAAAGCGGTACTGCAGCAAACGGCAAAAACCTTTGCCTCGATTCACCACAAGATAAAGGCCGCGGCAAAATCCTATATGCTGACGCTGGAAGCACACAAAGTCGATGAGACCATAAAAGGTTTTGAAGAAATCTGGCAACTGACAGACTCGGCATCGTTTGACCGTTTCAGCCTGCCAGCACTCAAGCAGCAGACAAGGCAGATGTGGATTGCCAATACCCAGGTAAATTTCTGTGCGAAGGCATATCCCACGGTGACCATGGAACATAAAGATGCCGCGGCATTGTCCGTGCTTGGCGGTTTTCTGCGTAACGGTTATCTGCATACCGCGATTCGCGAGCAGGGCGGTGCCTACGGTGGCGGGGCTACCCATGACAGTAATATTGCCGCCTTTAAATTCTTCTCCTATCGTGACCCGCGGTTAAGCGAAACCCTGGATGATTTTGATAAGGCCATTGACTGGATGCTGGAAAACAGACACGAAGACCGCCAGCTTGAAGAAGCCATCCTGGGCGTGATCGGCGGCATGGATAAACCGGGCTCACCGGCCGGTGAAGCCAGGGCGGCATTCCACAATGAACTGCATGGCCGGACCCGCGAAAAACTGCAGCAGCTGCGCCAGCGCGTACTGGAAGTGACCATCGATGATTTAAAACGGGTGACCGAGCAATACCTTAAAAACGGTGAAGCCAGCGTGGCGGTGATTACCAGTGCGGCGACCCATGAAACTGTTGGTGATCTCGGTATGGATGTGATTACCTTATAAAGAAAAACTGTTTTACCACAGAGGCACGGAGGACGCAGAGGGTCTTATTGTTTTGCGCCTGCGGCGCACAACAATTTAAAAACTTTTCTCTGTGTCCTCCGTGCCTCTGTAGTGAAATGCTTTGAATCTTTTTGCCTTTAACAACGGTTAAGCATTAACGGTGAATATTCTCTATATCGGTTCAGCCGGGGCATTATCACTGATTCCCTTTAAAACACTGCTGTCTTCCGGCCATGCAATATCGGCTGTTGCTATACACAACCCCATCGTTTTTAACAACAAAATTATCGCCCTGGAAAACGAATCACTGGCACTGGCTGCCAGCCAGAATGAAATTCCGGTTATCGATCTTTCCCAGCCACTGGGAATTATTGCCAGGGAATGTAAAGACCGTAATATCCACACCATACTGATGGCCTGTTACAGCAAACGCCTGCCCGCACAGCTGGTCACACTGCCTGCTAACGGCTGTTTTAATCTGCATCCGTCTTTACTGCCGCTATATCGTGGCCCGGAGCCGGTTTTCTGGCAGATGAAACACGCGGCCGACATCGGGGTGAGCTGGCACCGGGTGACAGAAGCACTGGATGCGGGAGCGATTGTTGCACAGAAGAAGGTTTACCTGGATGACGGTCTTGCTTATCAGCAGATCAATAGCCAGCTGGCACAGGCCGGTAGTGATTTAATGCAACAGCTGCTGGCCGACCTTGGCGCCGGCAGGCTGTCAGCTACGCAGCAGGATCCGGACGCCGCCAGTTACTATCGCTATCCACAACAGGACGATTTTGTTGTTGATTGCCGTGGCAGTGCGCAGCAGGCTTATAATTTCATGCGTGCAACACAGGTTTTTGGGTTTAACTACCTCTGCCGGGTTGCAGGCCGTGACTACTGGCTTCGCCAGGCGCTGGATTATGATAATAACCGGACTCTGGATGCTGTAGAAGTGCAGGGCGATCGCCTGTTTATCCCCTTTAATCAGGGTGTATTAATTGCCGGCTACGCTGGTAAACTGTAGCCAGCTTAATTACTGGTTTATATTATGTCCGATCAGGCAGCAACAGAACAGAAGCAGGCAGAGCAATATCACCTCGTTGAAACCCGGCTCCAGCAAAAACTGGACAATGGTACCACGCGTTGCCATTTGTGCCTGTGGCGCTGCAAAATCGGCCATGGCCAGCGTGGCTTCTACCAGGCGCATGTAAACCGCAATGGTACCCTGTACAACCTTTCCTACGGCATCCTGTCATCCATCGATATCGACTTTATCGAGGAAAAACCGGTCAAGCATTATCGCCCCGGAACCCGGGTAATGTCGGTGGGTAGTTATGGCTGCAGTTTCCGTTGCGGCGGCTGTCACAACCTGGATATTTCCTGGGGTGTGCAGGCGCTGGATGACCTGGCCAGGGGCCAGTCGACCGAAGCCTGGGTGCCGCCGCAGAAACTGGTCGATGCGGCACTTCGCGCCGATGTACAGGGCATTGCCTTTACCTATTCAGAACCGGCAGTATGGCTGGAATATATACTTGATGTCTGTGAGCTGGCACATAAAGCCGGTTTATACACGGTTTACGTTTCCAACAGTTTTGTTACCGATGAAGCACTGGAACTGATAGCCGGTAAAATTGATGTTCTGTGCTCGGACATCAAGAGCATGCGGGATGATTTCTACCAGGAAATCTGCCGTCCGGCAAAAGTAGAGCAGATCCTGGCTTCTATTAAAAAAGCCCATGACCTTGGCATCCATGTTGAAACCCGCACCAATATCATTCCCGGAAAGAATGATGATGAAAGCGAGCACTATGAAATAGCCTGCTGGATCCGCGATAACCTGGGTGCCGACAGCCCCTGGCATGTGACCCGTTTTTTCCCTGCCTATAAACTGAGTGACGTACCGGCGACCCCGGAATACATGCTGTTCGACGCCGAAGCCCAGGCAAAACGCGCGGGATTGCACAATGTTTACGTGTATAATGACAAGGGTTGTGACTGTGCGACCGAAAACAAGCCGGTCGAGGTTTACCTCAACAGCTCAGCAGAAGAGATACATAAAATCAAACAATGTGCAGCCAGCTGCTGCGGTGATGACGGTGTCTTGTTGAAAAAATACGAATAACAGTGTTTCCTGGCAAGCAGAAAACGCAACACAGAATACATGAAAAATATATAGATTGTAGAGGTAATAATGGCAAATACAGTTAAATGTGTGGTTTTAAAAATCGAAGCTGAAGCACTGGATGCACCGCCACACCCGGGTGAACTGGGCCAGCGAATTTATGAAAACGTATCAAAAGAAGGCTGGAAGCAATGGCTGGAACGTTTGACCACGATTATCAATGAAAACGGTTTGAATACGGCCGATCCTAAAAACATCGAGTTAATTGAAAAACACATGCTGGGTTTCTTCTTCGATGAAGGCGATTACGGCCAGACACCAGCCGGTTTTAATGCCGGCGGTGGTGGCGGTAAGAAATAAGACTAAAAACGATTCACCACAAAAGCGCAGTTAACAATAGAGAGCATTTCTCTGTGTACTGTGTCTCCGTGGTGAAAAATGCTTTTACCCCTTAAACGATTTTAAAAACCGGCGCCGTCACAAACGTCAGTTTTGCATAAGCCTGTCGAATAGCCGAAACAACCTGCTCGGCCGTATCGGCACTGGCAAAGATATAACCCAGGTACTGATTGCCCTCCGGCAACGGTATCAGTTCGTGTCCCTCGCGAATAATAATATCGACTTTATCAATGTGCTCGACCCGGCCGGCGTCCAGCAGCCCTTCAACGCGTTTTAACAGGCCTTTTTCCCTTATCGGTATCATCATGACGCCGCGTGCCTGTCGTGCCATGGTGACTTCGATAGGCTGGTTAATGGCCAGTGATACCGCCAGTTCCTCTATGCTGAAATTTTCATTATCCAGGATTCGGCCGCAGTCACCACCAATGGTGCGGGAAGCGATCTCCAGTATCCATACCCTGTTGTCTGCATCAATACGGCATTCGGCGTGAACGGCGCCGGTGTTCAGGCCATAGGCCTGGCAGGCCCGCTGTATGACCTGCTGAATACTCTGCTGCAGGTTGTTATCAAGGCCGGAAGGGGTGACGTAGATTGTCTCTTCAAAATACGGCCCGACCAGTGGGTCGGGTTTGTCAAAAATGGTAATGGTATTTAACTGGCCATTATGCAAGTAACCTTCGTAGGCAATCTCGATGCCATCAATATAGTCTTCAATTAAAAGGTGTGAACGGGCAAATTCGCCCTGTGCCGTGCTGACGATTTGCCGGATACGTTCACAGGCAGTGATAAATTCCTGCTCGTTATCTACCCGGATAACACCGCGGCTGGCCGACATATTCAGCGGTTTTATAACGCAGGGCCAGGGCAGGCCAGCCATCTGTTTTTCGATTGGCAGGGTTAGATCCAGCAGGCAGTGCATCGGTATCGGGCACCGGGCAAGTGCAAGTTCTGCCCGGGCCAGATCCTTGCGCTGTGAACGCAGGGCGGCCTCCGGGGGATTGTGCGGCAGCTGCAGCTGCCTGGCCACATGGGCTGCCAGTTCCACGGTATGGTCATCACTGCCCAGTATACCGCTAAAGGGTCGCAGCCGGTGTTCCTCCAGAATGGCGTTGACGGCGGCACCGGTATCATCAAAGTCCACATGAATACCGTTGGCAACCTCTGCTACCAGTGAATGTTCGCCCTGCGAGGCGATGGTGACTTCAAGACCCAGATTGTTAGCCGCCCGGATATAGGGTGCGATGCGGTAACTGTTATGGTGCGAGATCAGCAGCAAACGCTTGTTGGCAGGATGTGACATGGTTTATCTTTGGCAGCGAGCAATAAAAAAGGGTGGGTCATATTACTATGACTCACCCTGATAGCGGATTAATTGTTGTCGGTTTGACTAACCGCAACCACCGCCGCCTGCAGAACCGCAGCCGCCACATGAGCCACCGCTACTGGTATTGGCGAAAACGTTTTTAAAGACAAAGCTGGCGTTGGCGCCTTCGGTCTGGTAATCGATTTCCACGCCCTCAAGGAAGCCAAGTGCTACCGCGTCGACATGTACCTTAAGGCCGTCTTTTTCCAGTGTGGTGTCAAATTCGGTTGGCTGGTCAACAAAGGTCATGCCATAAGACATGCCGCCGCAACCGCCGCCGGAAACAAAGATTCGTACACCGTTAACACCGTCTTCGCTTTCGGTCAGGGCAAGCAGTTGTTTGACCGCTTCATCAGATACCTTGATCTGGTCGGTTAACTGCGTATTAAATTGAGCCTGAGACATGTCTGTTCTCCTCTGATAATTTCAACAAGTCGGTAAATATTAACATAAATTCTAACAGTATTAGCCGCCCGGAAAACCAGTGCAAACAGGGGGCTATTATCGGCAGTAAACCGCCTGTAACACGGTGTCAGGCGGTTTCTGCTTTATGGAACAGGGCATACAGGCTGGGCACCAGTATCAGGCTGACAAACAGCGAGAAGCTCAGGCCCCAGACGATGACAAAGGCCAGCGGCTGCAGCATTTCCGAGCCTTCGCCCAGGCCGATGGCCAGCGGCATCATGCCGAAAACCGTGGTTAATGTGGTCATCAGGATGGGGCGCAGGCGCAGCGCCGCAGCCTGCTGAATGGCCAGGTTAAGGCTGGCCGTCTTTTCGCGTTCAATCTCAATCTGCTCCACCAGCACAATGGCATTGTTTACCACGATGCCGGTGAGCATAATCATGCCCAGCCACACCGGCATGGACAG
>JAJRTD010000238.1 GCA_024278435.1 Gammaproteobacteria bacterium
ATGCAAATGCCGATCCGGCGCTTGATGAGTCAGCACCGGACAAGCGTCCGATTACTTTTGAAGCGGTCGCTCTCGTCAAGCAGTAGTAAGCGCATATAGTAGTTTTCTGTATTCGCCTGCCGGGCAGGTGGTGCAGAAAAGCAAAAAAAGCAGGGCATTGCCCTGCTTTTTTTTGTGTCAGTAGTCAGGGAGCACTGCGGCTGGAAGGAGCAGCTCGATAGTCATAACCAGCCGATGCCATATTCAATGTTTGGGGTCAGAGAAAAAACTCTGCATGCCTGTTCTGTATGAACATTTTACTCGTCTTCATTGCGTTGACCCTCAAAGCTGCATTTTATAGTGTGTTTAATGTTTGGGTCGCGGTATTCCCTTTTATGTTTACGAGTCCTGAAAAAGATTGCTGCGGTTTCGTTTTGAATCTTGGTCGGCAAGAAAAACCTGACTAGCCCGCATATTGCATGAAGAACGGCTCGCTTTTATAAATTAATCATGAAAAACAAATGTTTTAATCAGTTTTTTGACTATCTTGAAAAAGCACAGTTTGCGCCTGCACCCTTTTGCAAAAAATCTGGCTGCACATCCTGGCCGATCCCCCTTGAACCATAGCTATGGCTATGCTTCTGCGGATGATCGGCCAGCCTGCTTTGCCAGAGTTTTCCGCAAAACGGTGCTCTTCATGCAATATGCGGGCTAGGATTTAAAACGAAACCTGGGCAAGCTGAGATTGAGTTTAATAGCGATTAGACGGCTGATAAAAATTACAGACCCCGCCGTGATGGCTGCGATGGTCGTATCCAGATCGAGTTGTACCAGTAGTATGAATAACAGTGATCCGCCCCATGAAACGGTCGCATACAGCGGGCTCTGAAAAACCACCGGCGGTTCATTGCTTAATATGTCGCGGAAGATGCCGCCCATGGTGCCGGTCATGACGCCCATAAAACTGGCCACCAGCCAGGGCGCGCCCGCCATCAGTGACACCAGGGTACCGGCAACGCCGAATGTTGCCAGTCCCGCGGCGTCGGCAATCAGGAAGAATCGTGGCGGAATGGCGATCAGGCGGGCGGCGATAAACATGGCAAACGCGCTGCAGACCGAGGCGATAAAAAAGCGCTGGTCGGCGATCCAGAAAACGTCATGGTCGAGCAGCATGTCTCGTAGCGAGCCGCCGCCCAGGCCGGTGGCAATGGCGATAATAATGACCCCGAACAGGTCAAACTGCTTGAAGCCCGCCTTGAGCACGCCGGAGGCCGAGGAAACCACCACCGCGATCAGGGTAATCCAGTAAAGGCTGTCGAGCAGGGCGGGAGTGGGATTTATCATGGCCGGTGTTTATGATCGTTACTTTATAAGGCATATCAGGGTCGGGCATCCGCTTATTTGTGATTATGCGCTACAAACGGTATAAGCATACTACATAAGCATTCTTTAGATAGCCAATAACTCTGTTAGAGGCAGGCGTATAATAGATTGGTTATTGGATTGTTTTATAGCCTTTGCTATGGGTGATTTTATCTTCCTACCTGTGCTTTCTGCACATGGCCGGTGCAGAAAGCATCACTTCGCACCTGTTTGGTGCAAGAAACTTCTGAAATAATGCCGGCATGGCTGAAAGAGTCTTAATATGGCGATATTAGAGACATGGCACGAATCTTGTTAGCAATTAATTAAAGGAGCCTCTGATTGATGTCATTCAGAGCGTTAGCGAAGAATCTTTTGCTCCGTAAGTTATTGGTAGTGCAGTAGCCCAAGATCCCTCGACTGCGCTCGGGATGACAAATACAGAATTAATCAGAGGCTCCTGAAGTATTAACAAATATTGATATTCTCTATGTGCAACGAGGCAATGATGAAAGAAAAACTGGTTTTAATCGGCAATGGTATGGCAGGTGTTCGTGCCATTGAGGAACTGTTTAAACACAATACAACAGAGGATAAAGGTAGCGATCAATACGATATTACTGTTATCGGTGCAGAGCCGCACCCGAACTACAACCGTATCATGCTGTCACCGGTACTGGCTGGTGAGCAGACCATCGATGATATTATTCTGAACAGTGTCGAGTGGTATGAAGAAAACAACATCACCCTGATTACCGGTGATGCGGCTATAGAAATTTCTCGTGTTAAAAAAGCAGTGATTACCGAAAGTGGTAAAGAGGTTCCTTATGACCGCCTGCTGATAGCAACCGGTTCCAACCCGTTTATTATTCCGGTACCGGGTGCCGATAAAGAAGGTGTGCTGGGTTTCCGTGATATTCACGATGTGGACGTCATGGTACAGGCTGCGAAAGATTATAAAAAAGCCGTGGTTATCGGCGGCGGACTGCTGGGGCTTGAGGCCGCCAACGGTTTAATGAAACAGGGCATGGACGTTACCGTGGTGCACCTGCTGGATTCATTGATGGAGCGCCAGCTTGATAAACCGGCCTCTGCCCTGTTAAAAGCCTCGCTGGAAGAGCGCGGTATGAAGTTCCTGATGGAAGCGCAGACTGCCGAAATCAGTGGTGATAAACGCGTCAGCGCAGTGAAATTTGCCGATGGTTCGGAAGTGGAAGCCGACCTAGTGGTCATGGCGGTGGGTATTCGTCCCAATTTTGAACTGGCGCAGAAAGCCGGCATCTACTGTGAACGCGGTATCGTGGTCAATGACACCATGCAGACCTATGACCCCACTATTTATGCCGTGGGTGAATGTGTGCAACACCGTAACGAATGTTACGGCCTGGTGGCGCCACTGTTTGAACAGGCAAAAGTTGCTGCCAACCACCTGGCTCACGTCGGTAGCATGCGTTATATCGGCTCCATGACATCAACCAAGTTGAAAGTGACCGGCATCGATTTGTTCTCCGCCGGTGAGTTTAATGAAGAGGAAGGTGACGAAGTGCTGCAGATGCAGGACGTGGCCTCCGGTGTTTACAAGAAGCTGGTATTAAAAGACAACGTTATTAAAGGCGCGGTCATGTTCGGCGACACCATGGACGGCACCTGGTACTTCAGCCTGATGCGTGACGGCGCCAATATTGCCGATTTCCGCAAAACCATTTTATTCGGCCAGCATGACCTGGGTGATGCCGGCCATGGCGATGACAGCCGTGTGATGTCTCTGCCTGACGATGCCGAGATCTGTGGCTGTAACGGCGTCACCAAGGGTGACATCGTGCAGGCCATCAGCAAGAACGGTATTTTCACCCTGGAAGAAGTACGTGCCCATACCAAGGCCTCTTCATCCTGTGGTTCCTGTACCGGTCTGGTGGAATCCATTCTGGCCTCCACCGTGGGTGAAGGCTATGAAGCCACACCGAGCAAGAAACCGGTGTGTGCCTGTACCGACCACAGCCATGATGACGTGATCGACGCGATCAAGACCCATGAGCTGAAAACCATGCAGGCAGTGCGCGACTTTATGGAATGGAAAACGCCCGATGGCTGTGCTGCATGCCGTCCGGCGCTGAACTACTACCTGCTGGCGCGCTGGCCGGAAGAATATCAGGATGACCTGCAGTCACGTTTTATTAACGAACGCGCCCACGGCAATATCCAGAAAGACGGCACCTACTCGGTTGTGCCGCGTATGTTCGGCGGCCTGGTAAAACCAGACGAACTGCGTGCCATTGCCGATGTCTGCGACAAATTCGATGTGCCGGAAATGAAAGTGACCGGTGGTCAGCGTATCGACCTGTTCGGCATTAAAAAAGAAGACCTGCCGGCAATATGGAAAGATTTGACCGATGCCGGTTTCGTTTCCGGTCATGCCTACGGTAAGGCCATGCGTACGGTGAAAACCTGTGCCGGTAAAACCTGGTGCCGTTTCGGCACCCAGAACTCAACCGGCCTGGGTGTGAAGCTGGAGGAGCTGACCTGGGGTTCGTGGATGCAGCATAAATTCAAGCTGGCGGTATCGGG
>JAJRTD010000239.1 GCA_024278435.1 Gammaproteobacteria bacterium
CGCTCATCAAAAGAGATAGTCGAACCGCATTCCGTCAGCAGGGTGGCCGGACCGGCCTTGTCACTGCCAATAAACGGATCCGTCCGGCTCCAGTAGAGCACGACATTACGCTTTACGCCGTTTGAATCGTCGGCTTCGATATTTCCCTGGTAGCTGTAAGTTGCACATCCGCTTAAAACCAGCAGGGAAAAACATAATAGTAATCTTTTCATCTTTATCTCCCGTTAATTACCTTGTCATCTTGACCGGAGCGGAGCGTAGTGGAAAGATCTGTAACCCGCATTGCCTGGCACCCAGGATCCTTCGACTTCACTGCGTTACGCTCAGGATGACAGGATAGTTCGTGGTTACGCTCAGGATGACAAAATAGTCAAACAGCTGTATCTCCGGTTAACTGGTTATCATTTCAACCAGTGCATCACCGATGACCGGGTTGTCCCAGTAAGCCACGTGGGACATCAACCACACCTTACCGGTATCCACCGGTTTGTCGCGAATCACCCAGCCCTGGTTAGGCGAGGCGCTCTGGTATTTTTCGGCAATTTCGTAACCGCGTAACTGCTTGCCGAAAATATTACCGGAGACCACCGGGTCGGTACGATCCCAGAAGTTGACCCAGCGGAACCATTTGTTGCCCGGGCCGAAGTCGGCCACCCGGTTACGGCCTTGCTTTTTGAACATGGCCAGGCCGATCGGCGACCCCATGGTAACCAGCCCCTGCACCGGCCAGGTCTTTCTCGATGATCGCTTGAAGTAAGCGTCCTCACGGATCAGCTCGTTAATAACGTCAAAGGCGTAGATGGTTCCCAGGCTGTGCGCAACCAGGTAACAGGGATTGCCTGCGATATAGGTATCGAGGATCTTCTGTTTCAGGCCATTCCTTATTTTTGCTGCAGTATCGGTATCAAGATAGCTGGTAACCACGTCACCAATCAGGTCGATGGTGGTATCGGCGACAACACTGCCCACCGGGGTCTTCGCAATCAGCTTGAACAGGCGCCGCAGCTTTTTCTGCGCAGCGTCATTGATATTTTCATATTTATACATTTCCGCCCGGTATTTAAGCGGAACATTGCCCAGTCGATTATTGATCAGTTCAGCGATCGCCCGATCCTGCTTCTGGTCCTTGTCCCTGCCAATCTGAACGCCGTGTACCACAATAACTTTTCTCGGTTTTTCTGGATTAACACTCATCGCTCTTCCCTCTCTGCTGTTATGAAAATCAAATAAAACGAAAACAGCCTGTAAATCTATGGGTCAGCCGGCAAACCGGTTTTGCCGCTTAGCGGTTTAATGCGGATATGACCCTGTAGACAGGCTTTTCTATAATGCTGTTGCCTTCAATAATTAGCTGCTTGATTTCGTCCATGGAGACGACTGCTGCCGGCTGGCCGCGCCTGCCACTTTTTAGCTTACCGGCGCCGGCGGCCCAGTTCACCACCAGTGACAGGTTGGCGTAAGCCATTTCCAGTTCGCGTGCCAGTGCAGCTTCCGGCATGGCCGTCATACCGACGATGTCACAGCCATCACGCTTCATGCGCTTTATTTCTGCGATGGTTTCAAGGCGCGGCCCCTGGGTAACGCCATAAGTGGCGCGGGGTTGAAAATCAATCCCTTCCTGTTTAAGGGCCAGTTTCAGGGTCTTTGTTAAGGTTTCATCAAAGGGATAGCTGAAATCGATATGATTGACATGGTTATCCTTGATGTCGTTATAGGTTTGAATTCTGCCGTGGGTATAATCAATAATCTGGTCAGCGACAACGCATTTCATGGGCGACATTTTTGCTGTAATGCCGCCGACAGCGGCCACCGCAATAATATGGGTGACTTCCAGCAGCTTTAGGGCAAACAGGTTGGCCTTGTAGTTAATCTGGTGCGGGGCGATCTGGTGTGAAACACCGTGGCGGTTTAAATAGACGACCTCAAGACCGTCAATTGTGCCGGTAACAAATAGCGCAGAGGCTTGACCGAATGGCGTTCTGATTTCTTCTTCAACAGGCTGCTGCAGCCGGTTTAGCTGTTTAAGCAGGCTGCCGCCGATAATTGCCAGTTTCATTGCCTATATCCCTATTTCTGATTGTCTGAACACTCTTCTAATGCATAGATGGCGTCAAGTTGCCGGTACTGCCCGTTATAGTCCATACCAAAACCGAACACGTATTCATCTTCAACGGTTAATGCAATATTGTCAGTGAGATTACTGTCAACACAGCGCTGGTGTTTCTTCTGGCATAAAACCGCGGACAGAATTTTTGCCGCGCCCTGCTGTTCACAGTAGTGGATAATTGACTGCAGGGTTTTGCCTTCGTCCAGGATATCATCAAGAATCAGTACAGTCTGTTCCCTGAGTGAAGTATCCGGATAGGCCTTCCAGGCTAACTCGCCACCGGAGGTCTGGTTGTTATATCGGGTGGCATGGATATAATCGATCTGCAGCATACAGTCTAGTTTCGGAATAAGCTGCCCGGAAAACACCAGGCCGCCCTGCATCACACTGAGAACAACCGGTTTTTCATCAACCAGCTGGCGGTTAAGTTTGCCTGCCAGCACATCCAGTGCCGCTGTTATTTCTGCGTTGCTAAAGACCAGTCGGCTGTTATCAGGTAACATATTTGTGTACAAACGCTTAACGGCTGCTGAGGCGGGCTTAATAGGTAAAAGTAACCGTATTGTCATCCATGGCTTCGTCAATCACGTAAGCGGCACCGACTTTTTCCTCGACCTCTTCGATCAGCTCTTCAGCGGCCATTTTTAACGAGGTATTGCAGGCCTTGAAGCTGACGCCGGCGCGGTGCGCCTCCTGGATAACATCATACATGGTGCGATGCGACTCAAGGTCCACTTCCACACTTTCAGCGACACCGGCTATTGCCAGCCGGCCGGACAAACCGGTCAGTATCACTTCGACATCATTATGCAAAGCGGCCGCGATGGTTGCCTGGAACAGCGGCGCATAACAGCTTTCCGGTACTGACGGATCGGAATTCGACATAACAACCAACAGTTTTTTATTATTCATAATTATCTACCTGCCTTAACTATCCGTTATTAACTGTTTATTCTTTTTCAGACGTCCATTTCCAGTTCGGGTGAATCATTCAAAGCCGAAATCCGGGCAGATATCTGCTGCCAGCGCTGGCTCTGTCGCAGCTGTGACCAGCTGACATCATGATCACCATGCATCCGCACCAGTCGTAACTGCGAGGTCGGATTGCTGTAACCTTTTATATAATCTGCTGCTTCAAGCGCGCCGTCAAGATGATTGCATACCAGGGCCATATCACAGCCGGCGGTGAGTGCGGCATCGGCACGCTCACCATAACCCCCGGCAATACCGGCGGCCTCCATTGACAGGTCATCACTGAAGACAACACCCTGGAATCCGAAACGCTGGCGTAACAGGGTATTGATCCAGAAGGTTGAATAGCCTGCCGGTTTATCATCGACCTTATCGTATATAACATGTGCCGGCATAATGGCCGCCAGCTTGTTTTCGATCATGTATTTGAAAGGAATAATATCGCTGTGCAGCAGTTCATCCAGTTCACGGTGATCCACCGGCATCGCCACATGGGAATCCTCTACCACACCGCCATGGCCGGGAAAATGCTTGCCCACGGCCTGCATACCGGCACGGTTCATACCATGCATAAAGGCATAAGCCAGGGTTCCGACCGTGGCCGGTTTATTGTGAAAGGCACGGTCACCGATAACGCCACTCAGGCCATGCGCCAGGTCGAGTACCGGCGCAAAACTGAAATCAATGCCGCAGGCGCGTAACTCCACTGCCATTAACCAGCCGGCGTTTTCCGCCAGCTGCCGCCCGTTTTCCAGGTCATCGGCTGCCACCCGGGCATAGGTCGCTGCAGCGGGTATACGGGTAAAGCCCTCATGAAAGCGTTGTACCCGCCCACCCTCGTGATCGACCGCTACCAGCAGGCGGGGCATGCGCAGGGCATGGATTTCATCAACCAGTGCTGTCAGCTGCTCAATTGATTCAAAGTTGCGGGTAAACAGGATAACGCCGCCGACTTCCGGTCTCAGCAACAAAGCCTTTTCTATATCACTGATAGCGATACTTTCAAGGTCTACCATTAACGGGCCAAGTGTCATAATAAAACCGTTACCTAATCACACTGTATTTTACTGAAGCGCATAATGTCGGGAATATGGCGCTCCAGGCCGGTAAAGGCATGATCACCGCCCTGTTCAACAATGCAATGGCTGTTTTTAAACTTTTCTTCTGCCAGCCGGTAATCCAGGGTTTCATCCCCGGTCTGCAATAACACCATGTAGCGCTTTTCGTCGGTGGGTTTTTCTACATCCATGTCTTTCAGCTGCATGATATGTGATTCATTGAATTCCCAGCAACCGTCGTCGAAATAAAACTTGTTTTCGCCCAGGTAGGCTTTCAGGGTTTCATAAGGTTTCACCGAAGGGTTGATAAGTACCGCGCTGCCTGAATATTTTTCGGCAAGGTAAACGGCGTAATAACC
>JAJRTD010000240.1 GCA_024278435.1 Gammaproteobacteria bacterium
ATGGCTCCCATATAATCAGGTAAAACAGGGTGATTAATATAAGTACGGCGGTTGCCGATACCATGCGCTGCTCCTTGACAGGCAGGGCATAGAACCACTGTTTGATTTGCTGTAACTGTTCCATCAGTTACGTGCCTCGATGCGCAAGTGGCCGCTGACCCTGTCTTTTTCAGACGAGGAAGCTGTAATTTCGGATTTTATTTTCGGGTTGCTGTTCAGGTTCTTGTTCAGATTCTCGATGGCCTGCAGGTTTTTGCTGTCCAGGCCGATGTCCATACGGTTATTGCGATAGGTTAATGACTGCATGGTGATGTTCTGTTTATCGTAGGCGAGGGAGCCAAACGATTCAGCCAGTAAAAACAGTAGTCCGTTATCGCTGCTACCGGTGTTGCCTTTCAGGGCTTTCAGTTTCTGCTCCATTTGTACACGCGGGTTGACGATTTTCTTGCTTTGCGGGAACGCCTTCCTGTAAATCTTTTCAATTTTTGCTTTTGCAATGGCGTTCTGCTGTTTTAGCTGTGAAAGTTGAAAGGCGGTCAGCCCCAGGTGCAGTATTAACCAGGCGGCGGCCAGTGTGGCGGCTATGCGCCAGTGCTGCCAGTAACCGGATGTTTTTCGTTTGGCCTTGAATTTACCCTGTAGCAGGTTGAGCGGCAGCGCCTGTTTATAATGGCCGCAAAATACCACCAGCGGGTGGTTGTTGTAGACCACCCTGACGAATTCAATGTCCTGGTTGTCGGCATGGCTTTGTGTTTCCAGCTGCTCGAAAACCGAGGTGTTATCCTGTTCACTGAACAGTAGCAGTTTTTCCGGCTTAACCAGGGCTTCATCCTGCAGCATGGAATTCAGGACATAAGGCAGTACATCGTTTGAGTACACCATGCCGTTGAGAACATCTGTTTGCAGGTATGAGTCGTTATGGAAATTCAGGCAGACCCACTGCTTTTCACTGGCCGGAAGGCACAGGGCATCAGGAATGATTTTTTCAACAAAAATACCGGCTTGCTGAAAGGTATCAATAATTTTTTTCAGCGTTGATTCTTCAATACCTGCGATCGCGGTGAAATCGTTGTGCCGGTTTCTGCTGGCGACAAAATGAAAGTTTTCGATGTCATCAGCAATGTATTCTTCAATAGCGTAGGGAATGGCTTTCAGTATTTTCTGCTGGTTCTGGGTCGGCAGTTGCAGTTGATTGATATGCAGGCAGTGGCTGTTTAATAAAATCACAACCGGATGGCTGGCGGCGAGTTCGCCGGCTTCATCCAGGCTGCCGGTGGTGATTTTTCCGGTTAGTTCACCCGCAATATTACACAGCGCCCAGCTGGCCTGTTGTGCTTTGTCGATGTCAAAATGGATGAGCAGGGTTTCACTCATTGTTAAATACCAATCCTGTTACAGTATTCGTTGCGAGCGGGTGATGATTTTTGTTTTACCGGATTCATCCCTGTAAATAATGCTGTACATAGTTTTATTTGCCTGGCCAATTATTGCATGGGTTCGCAGTAAAAAGTATTCGCTGCTGGTAGACAGGTTCCTGGTGTCCTTGATTATAGTCTTCAGATTGGCAAAACCGGTGAATTCTTTCAGGTTGTTAAAGGCCTCTTCACTGCGGCGCTGGATAATATCATTGGCCAGGTTTTTGGTCATATCGGCCGACAGGGATTGTAGCACTTCAGCACTGGCCGTGTTGACGTTGATGGGGATTTCTTTGCCTGCGGTGGCATACGCGCATAAATAGGGTTCCACTCGCCGGTAGATTTCACTGTTTTCAAAACCTTTTATTAAACGTAATTCACTCAGGCTTTGCAGTGGTGTGTTGGCGGTTCGGTAGGGATGCGGCAGGTTGAGGTAATAACCGTCCTCGGCACCGTTAGGGCTGGTTGTTTCCAGGTCGGCATCAATCCAGTCTGCAATGGCCTGTGTCAGGTTGGTGTTGATGCCGAGGTTTCTGAATAAGCGGTTCAGGCGGTTCTGCGTGGTGATGTTTATCGCATTGTTCTGTAACAGGGCGTTAACGTTGATGCAGGCCTGCAGGTCTGTCAGCTTGCCCTGGATCGAGCCGCCATCCACCGGCAGTGGCGGCAGTTCAAAGGCCCAGGATTCGGTGAGTGCATCAAGTTTGCTGTCTTTTTTGTCCTGGCGGAGGATTCGCTGCGACCATTCTTCGGCCGCAAACAGGTAGAACTGGGCCTGGTCCTGGGCAACCAGGTTGCCGGTACGCCGTATGTCCAGCTGTAAACGGGTGCTGATGGTGATACTGATGGTTGCGGCCAGGGTGACAATCAGCAGCGCGGTGATGATGGCAACACCGCGCTGCTGTTTTGCGGTGCTTAAGGTCGGGTGGTTCGGGTGTCGTCTCGGCATGGTGTTATTACTTCAGCGAGTAGAGGCGACGGATATCACCCCAGTCGTTTAACTGTAAAACAACCTCGATGGCATACAGCTCACTCGAGTTATTCCCCTGGCCGCCATTGTTTAAGGGGGGCCATTGCTTGTGCCATCGGGCTTTGTCGTCGAGGAAGCGGAAGGTGACCTCCTCTACGCTGTCAATGATAACGGTTTTTTTTGCATCAACCCCCTGGGCGCGATCCAGTTGCGGCCATTGCAGCCGGATCAGTTTGTCTTCGTCGAACTGGTAGGCAACCCGGAGCAGGCTGCTGCGTAACATGTTTGCCGGGTTGACCCGTCCGCCGCGGGTGAATTCAATCAGGTTGTCGATATTGATGCCGGCGGTTAGATAGGGCTTTTTATTGCCGTACTCGTCGCGGATGCTGCGTTGCACAATCTGGGCCAGGTCACGGTTTAATATTGATACGCTCTGCTGCACCTGTTGCAGCCTTTTCAGTGCCTGCTTTGAGGATTCGCTGTTTTTTATGACGTTGTCGAGACCGCCATAAGCCATGATTGCCATAATGGCAAAAATGATACTGGCGATCATTAATTCCAGCAGGGTAAAACCACGCTGAGCGGCAGGAAGCCGGTATATCTGCCTAACGGTTTGCATAACCGGTGAGTGCCGTCAGGTTTTTTTTGCGATCCTTGTCAGCATAAACGGTGAAGCTGACCTGGCGGGCGTCCTTGTCTTCTGTTTTTTTGGTTGTCCGTGTCCAGTACCACTCAAAGTTTGCCATTTTGGTGGAGCCTTTTTTTTCGCCGATATCGGGGAAGGTGCCGCTGATACGGATTTGCGTGAGTTCGTTGACCGCAACCCAGTGTGCCAGGGTTTTCTGTTTTAAATAACCGGCGCTGTTGGCCTGCGCGCCGGAGGTGCTGAGTAAGGCGCCCAGTGATAACGCGATGATGGTCAGTGCCACCATGACTTCGATTAAGGTAAAACCGGCCGCCGGTTTTTTAGTGCGGTACGGTTTGCTATGGGTTATTGTAGTCATATTCTGTACACAGGTTAAAGCCAGGTGAGTAATTTATCACTATTTACTGTTCACTATCACTGCTGTCCCGTTAACTGCTTCTATTTCAGCATGATATCCAGCAATAGATGATTGTACTGGTTACTACTGTTATATTAGACATGAAACCACCGACACATATATTCTTGTCGTCCTGAACGAAGCAGAGCGTAGTCGAAGGATCTTAGTCGCCATATCATAGGGGTTCAAGATCTTTCCGTTCCGCTACCGCTGCAGTCAAGATGACAGTGAAAAGTTAAAGGGACAGCAGTGATTCACTATTCAGTGCTACAGGTCACTGATTTCGGCTGTTACCGTGCCATCGAAAAGACCTTTAACAAAATAGCTGGTTTCAATGCCCAGGATATATATACGAATCTCGAACTCGGGGGTGATTTCACCACTGGATAACAGGTAAATCTGCGGTTTTATTCTGGTTTTTTTTCGGTCTTCCGTATCTTCGTCGGGATCGCTGTCCAGGTTCAGCATCTGTTCTGACATCGGCTTGCCTGCCGGTTCGATAGTGACGGCTGTTTTCTCCAGCTCCAGCTCCAGTTCCATGTCCAGTGGCAGTTCGCGGGCGCGAAGCAGTTTGTCCTGTTCCAGCGGCTGCCACCGGTTCCGGTATAGGTGCAGAAAACGGTATCCATTGAGCTGGATTTCAATGCCATATTCTTCGCCGCGTAAAATGGATTCTTCCAGCGCCAATTGCACTAGGCGCTGCATTCTAAAGGCTTCTTCCTGGATCCGTTCCTCAGGCGAGCTGCTGCGAATGGCAAGCGTGGTATAGGTGAACAGAATAGAAACGATAACAACCACAACCAGCAGTTCCAGCAGGGTAAATCCACACTGCCGGTTATGCTTGCTGGCGGTTGCCATGATTGCCTGCGATAGGGTTTGCTGCTCCGGAGCCTAGTCCTGGTCCCATGAGCCAATGTCTTTATTGGGGCCTTCGCCACCGGGTGCGCCGTCAGCGCCGAGGGAATAAATATCGATTTCGCCGTGTTCGCCGGGACTCATGTACAGGTATTCATTGCCCCAGGGATCCTTGTTGAGTTTCTTGATATAGCCGCCCTGTTTCCAGTTGGCCGGTTCCGGTGAACTGCTGGGCTTTGTTATCAGGGCCTCGAGTCCCTGGTCGGTTGTCGGGTAGGTGTAATTATCCAGACGGTAGATGTCGAGCGCGCTTTCCAGTGCGCGAATGTCATTTTTTGCCTTGGCAACACGGGCCTTGTCCGGGTTGTCCATAATGCGCGGTACCACCACGCTGGCCAGAATACCGATAATAACCACCACGACCATGATTTCGATCAGGGTGAAGCCGGACTGTTTTGCAGGCCGCTTACCGGGATGTAACTTTTTAGTTGGATAAAACACGTAATAACTCCATCAATTTACAGATAATTCAGCGTTGCAGGTCATTTTCTTTGAACTGCTGTTAATATAGCTGGTTTCAAGAATAAAATAATAACAAATGCCGGGCGCACTGCCTATGATAAGACTGTCTCAATGCCAATAAAGTTTCGTTATCAATTTCATTCCAGCCATGTTCTCTGGCTGTTGCTGTTCCTGCTTTCCTTTGTTCTGCAGGCCTTTGACCTGATCGACAGCTGGCGCTTTAACCGGGATCTGGTGGAGCAGGGGCAGCTGTGGCTGTTGTTCAGCGGCCACATCGTGCATTTAAACTGGTCACACTGGGCGCTTAATATGGCGGGTCTGGCCATTGTGGCATTTTTTTTCAGTTCCCATGCCAGTTTCAGCCAGTGGCTGGCAGTTATCCTGGTTTCTGCCTGCGTGATCAATATCGGTTTATGGTGGTGGATTACGGATGTGCGTTCCTATGTGGGATTGTCCGGTGTGTTGCACGGCCTGTTTCTATACGGCGCCCTGCGCGAGATCCGCTTTTATCCCGTCAGTGGTTATGTGCTGACAACGGTATTGATCGCCAAACTGACCTGGGAATTCTTTAACGGTGCACTACCGGGTTCTGAAGAAATGACCGGCGGTCGGGTGCTGACCGAAGCACATCTGCTGGGTGCGATTGGCGGTATACTGGTCTGGCTGGTTGAATACTTCAGAGACCGCTTTATTTCAGAGTGGAATTAAGGTGGCTGTGGGAATCGCCGTTATTATTTGCCGTATGGGTTTTACTGATTGCATCTTTTAAGAGCACAAATTACACTCCACTCTATAATGCGAGTACATAAAATCTAGATGCCTGAAACTATAGCAGACGATTCTGTAGGAATTGTCGAGACCCGAATCAAACATTTTGCTGAAGCGCTGCTGCTTGAGTGCGGTCAAACCCTGCCCGAGTATGATATTGCCTATGAAACCTATGGTGAGCTGAATGCCGATGCCAGTAATGCCATTCTGATCTGTCACGCTCTGTCCGGTGACCAGCATGCCGCCGGCTATAACAGCATGGACGACCGGAAGCCCGGCTGGTGGGAGAGTGCCATCGGACCGGGCAAGCCGATTGATACCAGGCATTTTTTCGTGGTCAGCATCAATAATCTCGGTGGTTGCAAGGGAACCACCGGGCCGAATACGATCAACCCGCAAACCGGTAAATACTGGGGGCCGGACTTCCCGATTGTGACGGTAAAAGACTGGGTCAAGAGCCAGCACCGTTTTATGCAGGCACTGGATATAAGCCACTGGTGTGCGGTTATCGGTGGCAGCCTTGGGGGTATGCAGGTATTGCAGTGGACCATCGACTTCCCCGACCTGATTAAACATGCCATTGTGATAGCAGCGGCGCCCAAGCTTTCGGCACAGAACATTGCCTTTAATGAAGTCGCCCGGCAGTCAATCATGTCGGATCCGGATTTCTGTGAGGGGCATTATCTGGAAAAAAATACGGCGCCGAGAAGAGGGCTGATGCTGGCGCGGATGCTGGGTCATATTACCTACCTGTCGGATGATGCCATGCGCGATAAATTCGGCCGCGAACTGCGTGAGGGTAAACTCAATTTCGGCTTTGACGTGGATTTCCAGGTGGAAAGCTACCTGCGTTACCAGGGCAGTTCCTTTGTTGACCGCTTTGACGCCAATACCTATCTGCTGATGACCAAGGTACTGGATTATTTTGACCCGGCGCAGGATTACGACGATAACCTGGCGCTGGCGTTGAAACAGACGGCGGCGCGCTTCCTGGTGATTGCATTCACTTCGGACTGGCGTTTTTCACCCGAGCGTTCACAGGAAATCGTCAAGGCCCTGTTAGAGGCTGAAAAAGAAGTCAGTTATATCGAGGTTGAATCCAGCCAGGGTCATGACGCATTTCTTATCCCGATCCCGCATTATATGAATGTGTTTGCTTCACACATGAAAAATATTATCAGCGAGTTGTCATGAGCCAGCTGAAAAACAACTTGCCGGTGCATGAGGGCGAAGGTTTGCGTGCCGACCTGTCTATTATTGCGGACTGGATAAGACCGGACAGCAAGGTGCTGGATCTGGGTTGCGGCGATGGCACTCTGCTGGCCTATCTGCGTGATCAGCGCAAGGTTCTGGGTTACGGTCTGGAGATCAGCCCGTTTAATATCGAGGACTGTGTGGAGAAAAATATCAACGTCATCCAGGCTGACTTGAATGACGGACTGAAAGCCTTTTTTTCAGACAACCGCTTTGATTATGTCATTATGAGCCAGACCCTGCAGGCAACCCAGCAACCGGATCTGCTGATCGAGGAAATGCTGCGTGTTGGCGACGAGGGTATTGTCACCTTTCCCAATATGGCGCACTGGAGCGCGCGCCTGCAACTGGGTTTAAAAGGCATTATGCCGGTAACAAAAAACCTTCCAAATCAATGGTTTAATACGCCAAATGTGCACCTGTGCACACTTAATGATTTTGAGGTGCTGTGCAAAAAACACAATATTGAAATATTGCAGCGTACAGTTGTCGATCACAGTCACCGCAGGGGCAACTGGTTAATGAATATGTTTCCCAACCTGCTGGGTGAGATTGCGATTTACCGTTTCCGCCGTAACCTGTCACTTTAAGCGTCATAATAGCCAGCGCCAGTCCGGGTCATGGCCATTTTTCCGGCTATGTGCTAATCATAGTAATTCGTGTAAATAGCCTGCAGTAAAGGCAAGAGACTGCTAGAATTCGTGATACTAATATGATTTAAGAAAATATCTTCGAATTAATGTCTAACACTCTGATTACACAGCTAAACAACCCCGCTGTGTTGCAACAGCTTAACCAGCGTCTGGCAACGGTTGTGAGCCTGCTGCTTGTTGTTGCCTGTGCCTATGTTCTGGTGGAAATGACATGGCTGATATTTCCACAGGATGAGGACGATATATTGCTGCCGGTGCAGAATAACAGCCGCCCGGTTAACAGCCGCCAGGCGCAGCAGAATAACTTTAACAAGCTGACCGCTGCCCGGCTGTTCGGGGTAAGTGCAAAAACGGCCACGCAAAAGCAGAAAAAAGTGCCTGAAACCCGGCTTAATCTCACCCTGAAAGGAGTGCTTGCCGCAAGCCCGATGGATCGTGCCAGTGCGATTATTGCGCAGGGTAAAAACGGCAAAGAAGATATCTATGGTGTGGGTGATAAAATGCCCGGTGG
>JAJRTD010000241.1 GCA_024278435.1 Gammaproteobacteria bacterium
AGCCACCGAGCAGTGGCTGAAACGCGTGCCGGATGATCCCGGCGGTTTATTAAGACGCAAATTTTATTATCAGTACCAACAGTTACCAAACCAGCACGACAGCGAACAACCATGGTAAGAAACATGAACACAGTCATTACGCCAAACATTACACGGGCAATACGCACACTGTTACTTTTCAGTGTGTTTTTCAGCGCGGCATTACAGGCGGCAAACATCACGGTAAGCACCAGCCGTAACCCGGTGGCGCTGGACGATTCATTTCATCTGATCTACGAAGCCGACAGCAGTGTCGATGACGACCCGGACTTTTCACCGATCTATCAATATTTCGATATTTTAAACAGCAGCCAGAGCACCAACATGCGCTCGATCAACGGCAGCTGGAGCATGAAAAAAACCTGGGACCTGTCAGTAATCGCCAAAGATGTCGGCAAGTTCACCATTCCGCCCATCGCCTTTGGCAAGGACATCAGTCCGGCGATACAGGTGACCGTCCGCAACAGCACCTCACCCAACAGCGTTTCGCCCAACGGTCAGGCCAGCATCCCGGCAAAAATTTTTCTGGAAAGCAGCCTCGATAAAAAAACCGGCTGGGTGCAGGCGCAGTTTATCTACACCATTCGCTTATTACGCACCGTCGGCATCGCCAGCGCCTCACTGAGCGAACCGGAGAGCAACGACCCCGACGCCATCATCGAAAAACTAAGCGAGGATAATTACACCACCACACGCAACGGCATCAGCTACGAAGTGTTCGAACGGCGCTACGCAATTTTTCCCCAGCGCAGCGGCCAGTTGAAAATCAACCCGGTCACTTTCGAAGGCAGGGTGAACCCGACACAGCCACGCACCATCTTCGATCAGTTCCGCATGAGCGGCCAGTTGAAGCGCCTGCGCAGCAAAGCGGTGAGCGCCACAGTGAAAGCCGCGCCCGCCAGCATCAAATTACAGAACTGGCTGCCCGCCAGCGAATTGCAGCTGGTGGAAGAATGGTCGGACGATATTGAAAAACTAAAAACCGGCGACCCGGTGACGCGCACCATCACCATCGCCGCCCGCGGGCTGACTGCGGTGCAACTGCCCGACCTGAAATTTGAAGACATCGACGGCCTGAAACAGTACCCGGATAAACCCGTCACCGAAAACCGCACGCAGACGGACGGCATCACCGGTCTGAAACAGATCAAGATCGCCATCATTCCAACCCGCGCGGGCAGTTACACGCTGCCGGCAATCAAGCTGCAATGGTGGAACACAACTACCGGTAAAGAAGAATTCGCCACTATCCCGGAACAGGTGCTGACCGCAGTCGGCAGCGCCAGTACCGGCGGCAACATCACACCAACGCAACCCGCACAGACACAGGCGCTGCCAAATACGCCGGCAACGGTCACAAATAACACGCCGGCACCGGCGCCACTGCCGGCTGAAAACATTCGCTACTGGCAGTGGTCGACGCTGGCTTTTGCCATCGCCTGGCTGCTCACGCTGGTTTTACTTTTCAGAAAACACGGTGCGGCTACAGCAGCTAAGCCCGTCAAACCTGAAGCCAGCTTCGCCCCGCTCAAAGCCGCCGTGACGGCGGTTGAAAAACACGCTAAAAACAATGACGCGGAAAACACCCGGGCGGCGCTGATCGAATGGGCGAAATCCGCCTACGCCGACGGCAGCATCACCAATCTGTCGCAGATCAGTGAGCATTGCTCGCCCCAACTGGCAGAAGAAATCCGGCAGTTAAATGAATCACTGTACAGTCCGGAAAAACCGGCGTGGAACGGCAGAAATCTGCTGGCGACGTTTAAAAACGAGCGAATACAAAATAACCGCTCAGAAAAAAATTCGACTGTGTTAAAACCACTTTACGAAAAATGAAAAACAACACGGAATAATTCAAAAGCCACCCCGTCTTATAGCCGTTGCATTTTGATCAAATTATAGAAATTACTGTAAATTGCTTTTACAGTAATTGCCTAAAACACGTATAATTCGACCCTGCGACGGACTTGCCTTTAATATAAACCCATCTAAAACAGGTAAAAACTATGGTCTTTGAATCATTCGCCGAAAGTCTTTCTTTCTTTTTATGGTCAACATTCATTATTTCAGTGATTCTTGGCTTCGTCGTCAATAAAACCAATTTCTGCACCATGGGCGCAGTCTCCGACATGGTAAACATGAGCGACTACAGCCGCTTCCGTGCCTGGCTGCTCGCCATCGCCGTCGCCCTCATCGGTGTCAGTATTTTTGAATACATGGGCTCGGTCAATGTTACCAACTCTTTCCCGCCCTACCGCTCAAGCCAGTTAATCTGGATCGAAAACATCCTCGGTGGCTTCATGTTCGGCATCGGCATGACCTTCGCCAGCGGCTGCGGCAATAAAACCCTGATCCGCATCGGCGGCGGCAACATCAAGTCTATTCTGGTGTTTCTCATCATTGCGATCATCGCTTATTACATGACCACACCATTCCCTAACAGCGATAAAACGCTATACAGTGTGCTGTTTTATGACTGGGTTAACCCGCTGGCGATTTCGCTGGACAGCAACCAGGACATCGGAGCCCTGCTCGGCGGTGCTGAAAACACGCAGATTATGCGACTGGTAGCCGGTCTGGTTGTCGCTGCCGGCATGTTGATTTATATTTTTAAAGCCACCGATTTTCGCGGCAGTAAAGATAATATCCTGGCCGGCGTGGTGATCGGTCTGATCATTCTTACCGCCTGGTACACCAGCAGCAATATCACAGTCAATGCTGACGACAGCCATTACTCACTGTCCGAATATTATTCGGAATGGGACATGCTGGCGGAAGATGATGAAGGCAAACCGGCAACCGGCCGCGCGCTGAATTCGCAATCATTCACCTTCATCAACCCCATCGGCCAGACCTACGGCTACATCAAGGACGGTCTGGATTCCGCACTGCTGACCTTCGGTCTGATCTCGGTAATCGGCGTGATTCTGGGTTCACTGCTGTGGGCACTGATCAGTCGCTCGTTCCGTGTTGAATGGTTCGTTGATTTCAAGGATTTTATAAACCACACCATCGGCGGCATTCTGATGGGGTTTGGCGGCGTGCTGGCACTGGGCTGCACCGTCGGTCAGGGCATCACCGGCATGTCGACACTGGCGCTGGGCTCGATCCTCACTTTCATCTCCATCATTTTCGGTAGCGCACTGACCATGAAAATTCAGTACTACAAGATCGTTTATGAAGAAGAAGCCAGCTTCGGCAAAGCCCTTGTTACCTCGCTGGTCGACATGAAGCTGCTGCCAAAATCTATGCGAAAGCTGGATGCCGTCTAGGCAACCGGCTGAGATAGAATCTTCCACGGCAGTCACCGACCAGAAAGCTGGTCAGGAGACTGTTCAGTGGTCGGTGTACATTCTGCGCTGCGCTGACAACAGTCTGTACACCGGCGTCACCACGGACGTAAGCCGGCGACTGGATGAACACAACGGGCTGGCGAAAAATGGTGCCAAATACACCCGCAACCGGCAACCGGTAGCGCTGGTTTATCAGGAGAATGCCGACTCACGCTCAGAAGCCTGCAAGCGTGAAGCAGCCATCAAGCACCTGAGCAAACTTCAAAAGGAAGCCTTGATTGTAAAAAGTCAGAAAAATTCTGATAAAAAACATTTTCTTGACCTCAATCAAGTATTAAAAAAGCCCTAGTAGCTACTATATACCCGTCGCAGGTTTTCATAGTTCCTGCGACGATGCCTCGCATTACCTCTCTCTCCTGGAGGTGTGCATACGGCGTGAGCTGGTTACTCACGCCGTTTTTTATTTCCCGAGAATAATTCCTGTCTTTGCGACGTCTAATAAGCTACTGTGCTATCTGCGTATGCGGCATCCATATCAGGAGATATTTTTATGTCAAAACCCTTATTTTTCCGGCTTTTCCCTCTGCTCATCTCTCTTGCTTTATTTTTTACTCCAACAGCTTTTGCCGGCAATGCCGACAACGCGCCCTGGGGCGGTTCAGAAGTCACGCCGACAAAATATAAACCGCAAAAAGTAGTCTACGATGTGCACGTCAGAACCGTCGAGGCGGTGGAAAGTGTGCTGGATCGCGCCAGCCACCTGAGCATGATTACCGGCGCCGACCCGTTTGAACAATCCATCGTACTGGTATTGCACGGCAAGGAGCTCAGCTTCTTCGCCATCGAAAATTACAGCAAATACAAAGCACTGATGAAACGCGCACAAAGCCTGGTTGAGAGTGAAGTAATCTCCATCAGGATGTGTAAAATTGCCGCTGAAAGTCAGGGTTACGCACCGGAAGATATCCACGGTTTTATCGAGATGGTACCGATGGGTGACGCTGAAATTATCCGATTACAATATGAGGAAGACCATGCCTACATGCAGTAAATTTTTATCCGGTGCTTTATCACTGGCGATATTTTTTTGCACCGGCCAGCCGTTGTTTGCGGCGACCAAATATGCCCCGACATCGGTTGATATGCAGGTAAAACAGGTTTCTGAACATGTTTATTATGTACAGGGCAAAGCCGGCATCGCCACCGACAATGAAGGTTTTATCTCCAACGCCGGTTTTGTTGTTACCGGTGACGGTGTCGTTATTTTCGATTCACTGGGCACCCCTTCACTGGCCAATGAGCTGGTGCAAAAAATTAAAACCATCACCGATCAAGCCATCAAAAAAGTCGTGGTCAGCCATTTTCATGCCGACCATATTTACGGCCTGCAGGTGTTCGAAGAGCTGGGCGCGGAAATCATTGCACCTTTAGGCGCGCAAAAATACATCAACTCTGAAGGCGCAAAAGAACGGCTGGAAGAACGCCAGTTTTCACTCGACCCGTGGGTGAATGAAAACACTCATCTGGTGCTGCCCGATACCACCGTTGAAAAATCCAGCCATTTCACCATGGGGGATATAAGCTTCACTATCAACTTCATGGGCAAGGCACATTCTGACGGCGACCTGACCATGCTGGTCGAACCGGATAAAGTTTTATTCTCCGGTGACATCATCTTTCAGGAACGCATTCCTTTTGTCGGCAGCGCTGATTCCAAAAAATGGCTGGAGACTTTAACCCGGCTCGAAACCGGTGGTTTGAACGTACTGATTCCCGGTCACGGCCCGGCTTCCAAAGACCCCAAAAACACCATCTCCCTCACACGCCGCTATCTGGCCTATCTGCGAAAAGTGATGGGCAGCGGCATCGAAGACCTTGAACCTTTTGATGATGTCTATGCCGCTGCTGACTGGTCAGAGTTTAAAGACCTGCCCGCCTTCGATGCCGGTAACCGCATTAATGCTTATCAGGTGTATCTGTCGATGGAAGCGGAGATGCTGGAGCAGTAAATAGGGCCTAACCGCTGTTTTCTGCCAGTAGCGGACATACAGATAAAAGCTTATTTTTCTCGCAGAGGCGCAGAGCTCGCAGAGGAAAGCCTTTTTTTATCCACAGATGAACGCAGATAAAC
>JAJRTD010000242.1 GCA_024278435.1 Gammaproteobacteria bacterium
GCCCAGGTTCGTGACCCGGCCGGGAAAATAGTTGTCCGCTCCCGGGCGATTGTTGTTTTTATACACCGCACCATAGCGCCGTAAATCGCATACCAGGGCTGCGGCAAAGTAGTGCTTCCAGAGCAGTGCTATATCGCAAGGAATATGCCTGTTATTTGTCCGGATATTACCCATGGGGCATTGTCAGCGCCGGCTTTGGCGGGTAATGTGCGCCGACTGTCTGGATATTAATCTATTACTGGTAACACAGACAAACGACAGCAGGCATTGATTTTGATTGTGGAGAGACTGATGGAAGCCAAACTTTATTATCCGAATATGCAGAATTTCACCATGAAAGTAAATGGTGAGGATATCCTGTGTGACGGCGAGGGCTATTTACTGGACCTGGATGCCTGGTCGGAAGACTATGTTCGTGCTTCGGCTGAACGCGAGGGCCTGGAGCTGAGTGATGAGCACTGGCAGGTGATCTATTTTATTCGTGACTTCCATGAAAAGCACGGTGTGCAGGCGCCGGTACGCGACATGGTCAAGCACTTCAAAAAAGCATGGGGCAAGGAAAAGGGCAACAGCAGCTATTTGCACAAGATCTTCCCCAGGGGCGGGCCGCAGAAGCAGGGTAACCGTCTGGCCGGCGTGCGCAAGCCCAAGGGCGAGCATTAAAAAACATTTCACCACAGAGACACAGAGATGTTTTGTTTTTTAACGCGCCTTCGGCGCAGTTAAAAAAACAGAAAAAATGTTTTTCTCTGTGTTTCTGTGGTAAAAAAAGTTTTTGATCTTTCAGCTGTATGCCGCTACGTCTTGTCCCAGGACTTAAACCGTTTCTTGCAGTATTTCAGTAAATCGAAATAGTTTTCAAAGTACAGTTCAAAACCGTCTTCTGACGGCGCATCAAACTCACAGTAATCATTGGTATGTTCGCGGCAGATGTCCGGGCGTTCATTATAGATGCCGCAATCGCCGTTTACCTGCAGGTGCTGGCAGGCGCCGTCAACCAGCATGGTCCAGCCGTCATCATCCTTGTAGAGTTTTACGTTTTTGTGCGAGACCTGCCACAGCAGCTGGCGGAAGTCTTCTTTTGAACGCGGGGTATCAATATGCTGGGTAACATAGGTGCAGCAGATTGACCCGGTACAGAATGAGCACTTGTTTTCACTGGTGACTTTAATGCCATTGATTTTTTTTGTCATTAGATAAGTCCGATCTGGTTTAGTGAGCCCGTATTCTTAAGCAGGTATTCACCGCTGCCCTGTTTGCTGGCAAATAATCCCAGGCTTTGCTCAACACTGTCGCTGGCGGTTGCGGTGGGTACCAGTTTTATATTGACCATGTAGTTGGCCTCCGGGATCAGTTCGGCAAAGCCGCTGAGCCTGATATCGCCGCCCTGGTTCTTTATGTCCGCTTTCAACAGCTGCTGTTCGGATTCACCAAGAGTGATCGAGACATTGCCCAGCGAGGCGGTTTCAGCCACGGTGATGGTCGCGTTAGTCCAGTTTATCTGTCCACTGGCGGTTGGCAACTCACCCTGCTTCCATTGTGCGTTTTCGATATTCAGTGAAACAGTGCCGCCCAGCCGGGCAAGCGGTATGCTGGCCTGCTCGGCGATGACTTTTGCCGGCAGTCGTGCGTTCAGGTCGTTAATAAAAAGGCGGCCGGTAAAAGAACTGCCAAGCTCGGCATTGATATTGTTGTCAGCAAATTGTGTTTGCAGGTCAATCGCTAGCTGGCCAAGCAGAAGTCGCCATAGCTTGAACGACCAGCGGGTGTTTTTCAGCTGTATAGAGTCACTGACAGATACCAGGTAAGCGCTGCCGTTCCATAAGGTACCACTGACGCCCTGCATAATCAGTGGCGTTCTGTCATTGACCAGTCCGCTGACCATGTTCGCCGGTATGGTCGCGGTTAATAGCAGCAAATAAGACAGGATAGCGGTTAAAAAATAATATCTTTTTTTCATATAAACGAAGTGATCAGGAAAGCTTAGGGGCGTTTGAAAGTCAGGCGGGCATTGACTCTTCCGGGTTTGCCGGCGCGTTCGATATTGGCGCTGACAACCTGCACCCCGTTATGTGTGGCCAGGGTGTTCAACCAGACCAGGAGCTGGTTGAACGATGCTTCATTGAGCAGCACCCGGGCGCTGTTTTTACCGGAGGATTCAATTTTGCTGATCGCCGGTTTTAAGCCGGCATTATTTACGGTCTGTTCAATAACCAGCGTTATCGGTTTGTTTTTATCCCGAATGGTGCTGCGGCTGCCGCTGGAACGCAGGGTTTTAACTTCGCTGGCGGCCTGTTGCATCCACAGTAAAATTTCTTTCTGTGACTGCTGCTTTTGCTGTTCTTGCTGTATGCCGGTGTGTAATGGCTCCCATATAATCAGGTAAAACAGGGTGATTAATATAAGTACGGCGGTTGCCGATACCATGCGCTGCTCCTTGACAGGCAGGGCATAGAACCACTGTTTGATTTGCTGTAACTGTTCCATCAGTTACGGGCCTCGATGCGCAAGTGGCCGCTGACCCTGTCTTTTTCAGACGAGGAAGCTGTAATTTCGGATTTTATTTTCGGGTTGCTGTTCAGGTTCTTGTTCAGATTCTCGATAGCCTGCAGGTTTTTGCTGTCCAGGCCGATGTCCATACGGTTATTGCGATAGGTTAATGACTGCATGGTGATGTTCTGTTTATCGTAGGCGAGGGAGCCAAACGATTCAGCC
>JAJRTD010000015.1 GCA_024278435.1 Gammaproteobacteria bacterium
AACAAGCTGCGGAATATTGAAGAATACTACCTGCGCAATATAACCATCTGTATTGTTCAGGGCATTGTCAGAATGCAGTTCAACTGCGATGGCACGCAGATTATTGATGCCCACAACTTCAAGCATTTTCTTGAGGAAAACATTTAGCGGCTTCGCCGCAATGAAAAGTGAAAAATGTTTTTGGCTATACAGCGGAATAGCAGCGAAAAAAATAATTTTTCACTTTTCATTGCGCCTACGGCGCTAGTGGTACTTTTCTGTGGTGATATGTCCCGGTTCACGGCGCCGGTGTTTTCGCAGTCCGCGCTGTTCCAGGATCTCGCTTACGCTGCTGATCATTGCCGAGTTACCGCACATCATAATGTGGGAATCTTCTTTATTGATGGTAAGCCCGGTGCGCTGTTCAAATGAGCCGTCTTCAATACTTGTGGGGATTCGCTGGTTGATTGCACCAGGTATCTTTTCCCGGGTAACAAAAGGCACGTAAACGAACTGCGTTTCATGTTGCTGTTCTATCTCTGCAATCTGTTGCCGGTAGGACAGCTCTGAAGAATCCCTTACCGAGTATCCCAGCACTATTTTTTCAAAACGCTGCCAGGGTTGCGCTGTTTTTAAAATAGACAGAAAAGGACCGATGCCGGTACCGGTTGCCAGCAACCACAGGTGCCTGCATTCAGGGACCTCGTCAACCGTTAAAAAACCATTGGCGGTGGCGGTAACAAAAATCTCATCATTCACTTCCAGCGCTGCCAGTCGCGGTGATAATGGCCCCTCGGGTACAATATTAAAATAAATCTCCAGGTAATCATCACCCGGTTTATTCACCAGTGAATAGGGCCGCGCAACACGCTCACCATCGATATCCAGTGCCACCCGCACAAACTGCCCGGCTTTAAAATCCTTAAAGTCAGACTGTATGCGCAATGAAAACAGACGTTCATTCCACTGTATTTTTTTTATGATTCGACCGTTTAGCCAGCTAGCCATCATATTTCCCTGCCGGACTGCCGGCTGTTGCCCTGTTACCCATTCGCTATCACTCACCGTTTTCTGTTATCTTTATTTATACTACTATATGCCGGCACCTTCAGGACATCACAATGATAAAACTGCACCCGCAATTACAGAAAGACTGCATTATTCTCGGCGAGTTCAGTCTATGCACTTTATTGCTGCTGAATGATGCCAACTACCCGTGGTTTATCCTGCTGCCCAACCGCGAGAACAAACGCGAGATCCACCAGCTGGATGCAGATGATCAGCTGCAGTTTTTTAATGAGTCCATGTTTTTCAGCCAGTGCCTGCAGGACGTGTTCCAGCCGGACAAACTGAATATTGCTGCACTGGGCAACATGGTTCCCCAGCTGCACATCCATCACATTGCACGGTTTCAGACCGACGCCTGCTGGCCGGCACCGGTCTGGGGTGCGGTTGCTGCAATCCCCTATTCCGGGAAAGAAATAGACCGGGTCAAAAACCGGCTGGCTGACTGGTTCCAAACAAATAGCACACAGGGTTTTCGCTGGATACAGGAATAATCAGTTTAATTCTGATATAATTAACACTTACCAGTTACAAGCACCGCTTTCAGTACAAAATCCAGATCGTAATATTCCGAACCATTCCTTATATCACCACCCTGTATCCTGGAGAACCCCTGCAAGTCCTTTAATTTTTACCTGTACCGATTTATGAACACCCTATTTAAATACCAAGAAGACCGCATACCCGTTTTAATCATCAGCTTACTGACCGTTCTCGACTTTACCGTCTACTTCCTTATTGACAACCTCTGGCTGCTTATCGGCTACTACCTGTTTATGATATGGCCCAAAGGCGTCATCTGCGCCTGGAACCATCACCACCAGCATACGCCGACATTCAAATACAGCTGGCTGAATTATTTGCTGGAACAGATTTATGCGTTGCACACCGGGGCTACCTCAAAATTGTGGGTGTTGCATCATGTGCTTGGCCATCACCACCACTACCTTGACCAGACAAGGGATGAAAGCCGCTGGAAACGCAAAAACGGCAAAAACATGGGACGCCTGGAATACTCGTTTAACGTGGCCTTGACCGCCTACTATCGCGGTTACCAGGTTGGAAAAAGACACCCGCGCCCGTTCAAAATATTTTTAATCGCCAGCACCGTAACCCTGCTGCTGCTTGTCGCATTATTCTGGTACCGGCCGGTACCCGCACTGTTCGTGTTTATTCTGCCCATGATGACCAGCCTGCTGTTTACCGCCTGGGTAACCTATGCCCACCATGCCGGGCTGGACGTGGACAATGACTTTGAAGCGTCCTATAACATTATGAGCCCGGTCTATAACCTGCTGACCGGCAACCTGGGCTACCATACCGCGCATCATTACAAGCAGGGACTGCACTGGTCACGATTACCGGCGCTGCATGAAAAAATCAAGGATAAAATCCCGCAGCGGCTGTTCCTTACCGAACACCTGGGGTCCAGCCTGCTACGATAGGGCTGCCACAAGGTTACTCCCGGTCAACTTTCTGCCTGGACTTCTTCAGGTTGCCGTGCCGGGTTTTACTGTTCAGGCGTCGCTTTTGCGAGGCTTTCGTGGGACGGGTT
>JAJRTD010000016.1 GCA_024278435.1 Gammaproteobacteria bacterium
CTCAACACCTGGGAAGTCGAACCCGACCAGGTGCTGGCCTCACAGGAGGTGCATGATATTTCCATTGCCATTGGCGTGGAGCCGGGCTCCTCCGAGTTAAAGGACCTGCGTTACGGCAAAATCTGTATCCTGGCGGATGCAGACTCGGACGGTTACCACATTGCCACCCTGTTATGCGCCCTGTTTCTGCGCCATTTCCGACCGCTGGTTGAACAGGGCCATATCTATGTCGCCATGCCGCCGCTGTTCCGCATTGATGTAGGCAAGGAAGTTTTCTATGCGCTGGACGAGGCGGAAAAACAGGGCGTGCTGGACCGCATTGAAGCCGAGAAGATGCGTGGCAAGGTCGCGGTCACCCGCTTTAAAGGCCTGGGTGAAATGAACCCGATGCAGCTGCGGGTCACCACCCTGTCGCCGGACACCCGTCGCCTGGTGCAGTTAACCCTGGGGTCAGGCAATAACAGTCACGCCATGCTGGATATGCTGCTGGCGAAAAAACGCGCAGCCGACCGCAAGTCATGGCTGGAGAAGAAAGGCGCGTTGGCAGAGGTATAACAAAGTTATACCTCTGCAATGAAAAATGAAAAGTGAAAAATGAAAAATAAAAAAGCAAGACCGGGTTTACATGCGGTCGTTGTTTTTTTGTTTTCGTTTCTGATTTTTCATTTTTCACTTTTCACTTTTCATTTGAGCGATAGCGAAATATATGAGTTCACAATCTGAATTAGAATTCGAAGGCATCGAGCAGCTGCCTCTTTCCGAGTTTACCGAAAGAGCCTACCTCGATTATTCCATGTACGTCATTATGGACCGTGCCCTGCCGTTTATCGGCGACGGTCTGAAACCGGTGCAGCGGCGCATTGTCTATGCCATGTCGGAGCTGGGCCTGAGCGCCTCATCCAAGCATAAAAAATCGGCGCGTACCGTGGGTGATGTGCTGGGTAAATATCATCCCCATGGCGACAGTGCCTGTTACGAGGCCATGGTGTTAATGGCGCAGCCGTTTTCCTACCGTTACCCGCTGGTAGACGGACAGGGCAACTGGGGCTCCTCGGACGATCCCAAGTCATTTGCCGCCATGCGTTACACCGAATCACGCCTGGGTAAATATGCCGAAGTCCTGCTCAGTGAGCTGGGGCAGGGCACGGTTGACTGGAAGCCGAATTTTGACGGTACCATGGACGAGCCGGAAACCCTGCCGGCAAGGCTGCCCAATATCCTGTTGAACGGCGGTACCGGTATTGCCGTCGGTATGGCCACCGATATTCCGCCGCATAACCTGAGAGAAGTGGCCAGCGCCTGTGTGCGGTTGCTGGAAAAGCCCAAATCAACGGTTGCCGAACTGTGTGAGCATATCCAGGGTCCGGATTTTCCCACCGATGCGGAAATCATTACCCCGAAAAAAGACATCCTGGCGATGTATGAAACCGGCCACGGTGCCATTCGCCAGCGCGCGGTTTACGAGATTGAAGACGGCGCGGTGATTATTACCGCGCTGCCGTACCAGGTATCCGGCAATAAAATCCTGGAACAGATCGCGGCGCAGATGATTGCCAAAAAACTGCCCATGGTGGAAGACCTGCGCGACGAGTCCGATCATGAAAACCCGACCCGGCTGCTTATCCTGCCGCGATCCAATCGCGTCAATATTGAAGAGCTGATGACCCACCTGTTTGCTACCACCGACCTGGAACGCAGCTACCGGGTTAATATGAATATGATCGGTATCAACCACCTGCCACAGGTTAAAAACCTGCGCCTGCTGCTGGAGGAATGGCTGAAATTCCGTACCGTCACCGTGCGCCGCCGCCTGCAATGGCGCCTGGACAAGGTCAATAAACGCCTGCATATTCTGGATGCACTGCTGGTCGCGTTTTTAAATATCGATGAAGTGATTGCCATTATCCGCGAAAACGACAAGCCCAGGCCGGTATTGATGGCACGGTTCAAGATCAGTGATGTGCAGGCCGAAGCCATCCTTGATTTAAAACTGCGAAACCTGGCAAAACTCGAAGAAATGAAAATCCGCGGTGAGCAGGAAGAGCTGGAAGAGGAACGGGCCTACCTGGACAAGATACTGGGTTCAGCCGCCCGCCTGAAGACCCTGATCCGCAAGGAAATTATTGCCGATGCAGAAACCTACGGCGATGCGCGTCGCTCACCCATCGTGGAACGGGAGGCGGCACAGGCCATGGATGAAACCGCGCTGATTTCCAGTGACCCGATCACCGTGGTGCTGTCCAGCAAGGGCTGGGTGCGCTCGGCCAGGGGCCATGAAATTGACCCGCAAAAACTGAATTACAAGGCCGGCGATGATTACCAGGCATCGGCGACAGGCAAGAGTAACCAGATGGCGGTGTTCTTTGATTCCAGCGGTCGCGCCTATACCCTGCCGGCACATAAGCTACCTTCCGCCCGTGGCCAGGGTGACCCGCTGACCGGCTATTTTACCCCGCCACCGGGCGCGCATTTTATCGGTGTGGCCATTGGTGATCCGGATGAGCTGTACCTGCTGGCCAGTAATTTCGGTTACGGTTTTGTGGTGCGGCGGGGTGATATGCAGGCCGGCACTAAAAAAGGCAAGGCCGTGCTGAATGTCGGCAAGCAGGCGCTGGCGCTGCCGCCGGTAAAAATCAGCGAGCTGGAAAATGACCAGATTGCAGCGGTCAGTTCCGCCGGTCATATGCTGGTAACGCCGGTGGCACAGCTGCCGCAGATGGCCAGGGGCAAGGGCAATAAAATCATCAATATCCCGTCAAAACTGTTAAAAGCCGGTGAGGAACTTGTGGCGGCAATCACAGTCGTAGCACAGGGTAGAAAACTGGTTGTGCATTCAGGTAAAAAATACAAAACCATGAAAGCCGCTGAACTGGAAGCTTATGCCGGTGAGCGTGGACGTCGGGGCCTGAAACTGTCGCAGGGTTACCGTGTGGTTGACCGGCTGGTAGTGGAGTAACGGTAGCGTCCACTTGAAAAATTAAATAGTGTCATCATTTTTTACCACAGAGACACGGAGAACACAGAGAAAAACTTTTTGTAGTTGTTTTTTTTCGCCTGCGGCGAAAAAAACAATAAAAACTCTGTGCCTCTTTGGTGAAATTGTTTTTAAAAAAAACTGAGGTATAAATGAAACGTATCGGTTTATTTATTTTAACCAACCTGGCTGTGCTGCTTGTCTTAAGCGTTGTGCTCAGCCTGCTGGGTGTGGATTCACTGCTGGCGGAAAACGGGGTTGATCTTAACCTGCAGGCACTGCTGATTTTTTCTGCCGTTTTTGGCATGGGCGGTTCATTTATTTCACTGGCCATGTCCAAATGGTCGGCCAAACGCATGACCGGTGCGCAGGTCATTACCCGGCCGGCCAATAAAAGCCAGCAATGGTTGCTGGAAACGGTCGCACGACTGGCGCAACAGGCCGGTATTGCCATGCCGGAAGTGGCCATCTATAACTCGCCGGATGTGAATGCTTTTGCTACCGGTATGAGCAAAAACAAGGCGCTGGTTGCAGTGAGCACAGGGCTGATAGAAAACATGAAAATGGACGAGGCGGAAGCCGTGCTTGCGCACGAGGTCAGTCATGTCGCGAATGGTGACATGGTGACCCTGGCACTGATACAGGGCGTGGTTAATACCTTTGTGATTTTTGCTTCACGCGTAGTTGGTCATATTGTTGACCGTGTGATCCTGAAAAACGAACGGGGTTACGGTATCGGTTATTATATTTCATCGATTATTGCGCAGATTGTTTTCGGTATTCTGGCCAGCACGATCGTGATGTATTTTTCACGGCTGAGAGAGTTCAAGGCCGATGCGGGTGCCGCACAGCTGGCCGGCAGTGAAAAAATGATTGCTGCCCTGCAGCGCCTGCAGGCGATTCACCAGCCATCGCGGCTGCCCGAACAGATGGCCGCATTCGGTATCAACGGTGGTTTTGCCGAAGGCTTTAAAAAACTGTTCTTAAGTCATCCGCCACTGGAAGAACGGATCGCCGCCTTGCGTGAACGCCAGATTTCCTAAAGTAATAATTATTTACTTCGAAGGTATGCTGCAATCGTCTCTGACGATTGCAGTACATTTTTCATTGTTAAGCGAAGCTTAACCCGACATTTCAGTAAAGTCATATTCCATCTCCGGCAACGGTTCCTGCAGGAAATATCCCTGGATAAAGTTGATACCCATGCCCCACAGTACGGATAAACTGCTTGCATCCGGTACCTGCTGGGCAATGGACAGTTTGCCCAGTTCGGCAGCCTGTTCGGCTATGGCCTTGATTGTTTCCTGGTTCTGCGGGTTTTCCGTCAGGTCATCCATAAAGCTGCTGGAGATCCTGATGTAGTCAGCATGTATATGGTTTAGCAACTGGAACGGGTTGGTGCCGGTGCCGAAATCATCAAGTATAAAGCCGCATTTCAGTTGTTTCAGCTGGTGCGACAGGTTCTTGGTGTTTTTCAGATTGGTGACGGCAACGGTTTCCTTCACTTCAAAATTTAATGTGTATTCCGGGATGCCGTTTTCTTTAATCTGGTAGCTTAACCAGTCGATCAGGGTGTCATCCTTGAGTGATGAGGCCGACAGCTTGATAAAGAAACGGGTGTTTTTATTCAGTCCTTTTCTGATACTGTGGTCTTTTATGGTGCGATCAAGTACCCAGCGGTCAATGGCAATGGCCATGCCGATACGTTCGGCGGCAGGCAGGAAATCCTGGGGCATGATGAGCTGGTCGCTGTCCTCGGTTTCCAGTCTGACAAAAACCTCATAGCGTTCATCGGTGTCACCGTGCAGGCTGACAATGGGCTGGTAGTGCAGTACAAAACGGTCATGTTTAAGCGCTTCGGTAAGCTGTATCTTGAACTTGGCGTCCATCTCGTGGCGGGTCAGTTCGCCTTTTTCCGGTACATAGGAATGAATTTGTGCGGCGCCCCTGGAAACCGCAGTAGCCAGTGCCTTTTCCGAACGAGCCAGAATATCGTTGTATTCAGGTGAGTCGCGGTCGATAAGTGCAATGCCGATTGATGCCGTGGTATTGATATGGGTGTCGTTAATATTGGTTTCCAGCTGCTCTATGGCTTTCTGGAATTGTGCGGCATAAGTCTCGATGTTCTCGCTGTTGTAATCGATGGCGATAACGCTGAAACTGTCATGCGAGTAGCGGGAAAGAATGTCATTGTCATTGACAACGCTGCTGAGGGCCTTGGCCGCATCAACAAGGTACTGATCGGACTCAATGACACCGACGGAATTCTTGATTTCATCAAAATTATCAATCCGGATTTCCATCAGGGCGGCAGTGAATTCCCCCTGCTCGCAGCTTGCGATGACGCTTTCCAGTCGTTCTATGCAATACTGGCGATTGAACAGGCCGGTCAGCTGGTCCTTCTGGCTCAGCATTTTTAACTGGCGTTCAAGCTCTTCAGAATTGGTGTCTTCTTTGCGGATAATGATCTGGATACAGGGCTCGCCGTCAATTTGCGCCGATGAAAACTCCATTTCGCCGCTAAACTCTTCACCGTCCGGTTTGCGTAACGTGGTTTCGTGCTTCTCTATTCCACCTTCACCCTTAGTGTAGTTTCTTAGAAAAGATTTGAATTCATCACGGCCGTCGATGGCAACCATGTCGAGAACCGGCAGTCCTTCCAGGTCATCGGATTCTTCTATACCAAACATGTCCAGGTAGGAGCGGTTTGAATAGACATGCATGCCTTCATGGATGTAGGCAATGGCGTCGCGTGAACTGTCGAGCAGGGAGTTGCAGCGAAGTTCGGATTCATTAAAAGCTTTTGTCAGGCTGGATATCTGCCTGGCACAGATCAGTGAGCGGTGTTCGCGGGCGATAATCAATAACAGGTGGTCGATATTAACAAAGCTGGTGGCGTCGACGGCACCGGTGCGCATGGCGGTAACAACGTCCGGTTGCTCTGTTTTGTTGACTGCAATGACCCGGCAGTTTTCTGCTTTTTTGTCTTTTTTCAGGCAGTCAATGGTCTGTTTGAGGGAAATGAATTCCATGCCCTCGAAGTAAATGACAAGATCGGGAACCTGTGCGCCCAGGGCGTCGGTAAAGTCCTCGTCATCTTCAACACGCGTTGATCTTGCAGTGTAGCCCGCTGCCCGTAATGTGCTGATGATTTTTTCTTCATTGTCGAAGGAGTCGTCAATGACAATCAGGTTAATTATTTTATCTTCCACTTAGGGTATCCAGAAAAATGAAATATTGCAGAGGATTATAGTGATGACCACAGTTCATCAAAGTCATCTTTGTTTTTGCTGGCTTTTTCTTTTTTCACCTGTTTTTTAATGCGCTGTACTTCTTCAGTGTTTTTATAGGTGAACTGAGTGAATGAACCCGTATGCTCTCTGGTGTCAACCAGCGTTATATTGATCTTGTTTTTCAGAACCTGAACTACAAGTTTATCACCTGTCTTGAATGCATGTGAGGGTAAAATCATGCTGGAAGCCTGGTTCAG
>JAJRTD010000243.1 GCA_024278435.1 Gammaproteobacteria bacterium
CCGCCATCCGGGTAGTAGTTAATATGCGATGAGTATTCGGCGATTGCCTGCAGTGCCAGCGGACTGGGTCCCAGCGGGTTTTCATTGGAAGCCAGCTTGATCGAGTTGCTGATACCGAGTTCACGCTCCAGCTCTTCCACCGGCTTACCGGGCTGGTAAGGCGTTAACTGCTTAACCCCCGATGTTGCAAGCTCAAGAAATGACCGGGTCATATGACTGCTTTGGGATAGGAGCCAAGCACTTTTACCATGGCCGAAGATTTTTCTATTTCGCTGATGGCGTCATGAATTTCGCCATCATCCTGGTGGCCGTCAATATCGATAAAAAACACGTATTCCCAGACACCACTGCGCGATGGCCGGGACTCGATATTACTCATGCTGATATTGCGTTTGGCCAGCGGTTGCAGCAGTTCATACAGCGAACCCGGGCGGTTATGGGCGAAAACCAGCAGGCTGGTACGGTCACAGCCACTGGCCGGTGCCTGGTATTCACCGATAATGACAAAACGGGTGGTATTGTGCGGTTCGTCTTCAATGTCCGGTTTCAAAACCGGTATATCGTATAACTCGGAAGCCATGATACCGGCAATGGCGGCTGAATTTTCATGGTCGCGTGCAATCAGGACGGCCTCAGCATTGCTGTTGACTGCAATACGTTCGGCATTGGGCAGGTTCTTATCCAGCCATAAACGGCACTGGGCAATAGACTGCTGGTGCGCATACACCCGTTCCACGGCTGCCAGTTCCTTTTCATTGCTGATCAGGTTATGACGGATACGCAGCTCAACCTCGCCGCTGATCGACAGGCTGGAATTCATCATCAGGTCCAGAGTGTGATTGACCACACCCTCGGTTGAATTTTCCACCGGCACCACGCCAAAGTTGGCGCCGCCTGCTTCCACCAGGCGAAACACTTCCTCGATACTGCTGACGGAATGCGATTCGATTAGATTACCGAAGTGCTTGCAGGCCGCGGCATGGGTATAAGTACCTTCAGGGCCGAGAAAGGCAACACTTAACGGTTTCTCCAGCGCCAGGCAGGCGGCCATGATCTGGCGGAAGACACCGGCTATGCTTTCATCGGAAAGCGGGCCTTCATTGCGCTCCATGACTGCGCGCAGAACCTGTGCTTCACGTTCCGGGCGGTAGAAATGACCGGTTTCACCCTGCTGCTGCTTGACCTCGGCCACTTTCGCTGCACAGGATGCACGCTCGGACACCAGCGTCTGAATAGATCTATCTATTTCATCGATGCGTTTTCGAATTTCAGCAAGCGGATCTTTTTCAGTCATTAATCAAATACTTTGGACGCTGGTAGACTTTAAAAAATATTTAACCACAGAGGCACAGAGAACACAGAGTTTTTTTAATTTATTGCGCCTGCAGCGCAACAAAAATACCAATGATTTTCTCTGTGCCTCTGTGGTAATAATGTTTTTCACGCCATTTAAACTTGACGTGCTTTTAATACACCCTCAATGGCAGCAAACTTTTCGATCATATCTTCGCCAATCTCGCACTCGATGTCCATTAGTGTGTAGGCAAGGTCACCCTTCGACTCATTGCGCAGGTGGTGGATATTGAATCCGGCATCGCCCACTGCGCTGGATATTTTCGCGATCATGTCCGGCATATTATTATGAGTAATCGCCACCCGTGATTTTCCGCCACGCGGCAGTTTCACCGGCGGGTAATTGACCGAGTTTTTGATATTACCGTTTTCCAGGAAATCCTTTAACTGGTCGGCAATCATCATGGCGCAGTTTTCCTCGGCTTCTACCGTCGATGCACCAAGATGCGGCAGGGTGATCACGCGGTCATGCCCTTTTAGCTTCTGCGCCGGGAAATCACAGACGTAGGCATGTATTTTTCCTGAATCAATCGCTGCCAGTGCCGCATCATCATCAACAATGCCGTTACGTGCAAAGTTCAAAATCACCGCACCGTCTTTCATGGTAGCAATGCGCTGTGCATTGAGCAGGTTAAGAGTGGCATCAATTAACGGCACATGGAAGGTAACAAAATCGGCCTGCTTCAGAAGCTCTTCAATATTTTCCATGCCTTCAACATCGGAAGACAGTTTCCAGGCGCTGGATACGGTGATGGTCGGGTCAAAACCGACCACGCGCATGCCAAGGGCAATGGCAGCATTGGCGATTTCAACACCAATGGCACCAAGGCCGACCACACCAAGGGTGCGCCCGGGCAGCTCATAACCGACGTATTTTTTCTTGCCGGCTTCGACTGCCTTGTTCTGCTCTTCATCGGTGCCTTCCACATTGGCCGCATACTGCCACGCCTGGCAGATATTACGGCAGGCCAGCAACATGCCGGCAATGACCAGTTCCTTTACCGCGTTGGCGTTTGCACCCGGCGCATTGAAGACCACCACACCCTGCTTGCCCAGTTTTTCAACCGGTACATTGTTGGTACCGGCACCGGCACGGCCAACAGCTATCAGACTGGAAGAAATTTCCATATCATGCAGGTTCTGTGAGCGCAGGATAATGGCATCCGGGTTATCAATATCCGGGCTGACGGCATACTTGTCAGCCGGCAGACGGCTCAGGCCTTTTTCGGAAATATTGTTGATGGTTTTGATGTTGTACATGGTTTGTATCCGGGGGTTTTTATTTATTAATTATGCTGAACAATCTAACTAGTTATAAGTTTTAAGTTATAGGTTGAAGCTTCGTTTTCTTTACTTATAACTTCACTGCTGTCCCGTTAACTATATATTGTTTTTGCCTGAAACCGCATTACACATGACTTTCAGCGGTACCTTAGTATTGCATAAGACATGAAATACGCCCTTTGACTATTTTGTCATCCTGAGCGTAACGAAGTGAAGTCGAAGGATCTTAAGC
>JAJRTD010000244.1 GCA_024278435.1 Gammaproteobacteria bacterium
AATTTAAGACCAGTAATTTTGTTTTGCCAGCATATCAGGACGGAACGCCGTTTATTGCTGATAAATGGCAGATATATGACCCGTAAGCACCTGAATGGACGTCATTTTCGTATCGGAACACCACATTGATTGATATTAACCGATGTCTTCTCAGGCCGGTTTATTCATAATAACAGTATCAGCTTAGACCAAAATAACCATTTTAAGCGGTACAATACGGTTAAAATAAGATAAAATCTATATTAGATAAAACTTATAAAGAGTAATTTATGAACCTGGACAGAGTCAGCTCGGGCAACAACCTGCCTGAAGAAATTAATGTCATTATTGAAATACCGGCACACAGCGATCCGGTTAAATATGAAGTCGACAAGGAAACCGGCGCCATGTTTGTCGACCGCTTTATGAGCACAGCCATGCACTACCCGTGCAATTACGGTTATGTGCCACATACCCTGTCCAAGGACGGCGATCCGGTTGATGTACTGGTCACCACCCCGGTGCCGCTGATCGCCGGCTCGGTTATTCAATGCCGCCCGGTGGGTGTATTAAAAATGACCGACGAATCCGGTGATGATGCCAAGATCCTGGCAGTGCCCATCGACAAGCTGTGCAAATCCTATCGCGGCGCCAAAACCATGGACGATATGCCCCCGATGCTGCTTGAGCAGATCGCGCATTTCTTCGAGCATTATAAAGACCTGGATGAAGGCAAGTGGGTTCGCGTTGAAGGCTGGGGTGACATTAACGCGGCCAAGGAAGAAATCATGTCCAGTGTGGCCATGTATAAAGAAGCGCCGGTTAAACCGAACTTCTAGCCAGCTCTTCGCAGCAGCGGTATTAATACCGCAAGCTTGAGGATTGGTGCCGGAACGCGGAATCGAACCGCGGGCCTCATCATTACGAGTGATGCGCTCTACCAACTGAGCTATTCCGGCGTATTAGGGTACAGAACGAAGCTAATGCTGCGCCTGCATGGTATAGGGCGCAGCATCACACCATGGCGTCCTGCCCAGAACCAGATCCACCATCAGTTCAACCGAGGCCGCTCCCAGTACAATGCCATTTCTGAAATGACCGGCATGGATATACAAACCTTCGACTTCATCATGCGGGCAGATATAGGGAATACCTTTTTCGGTTCCCGGTCGCAGGCCCGCCCACTGGCGCTCAACAGGCAGATCTTCCAGTAAAGGGATCAGTTCTACTGCGGCCTGGTGCAATTCTTCATGCGCCCGGGTCGAGATCGCCTTGTCGAAGCCAATGTCCTCCAGGGTACTGCCGGCCAGTATGCGCCCGTCTTTACGCGGAATAACATAATGGCCTTCACTTAAAACAATGCGTTTCAGCAGGCCCGGCTCACCCTTATACATAATCATCTGGCCTTTGACCGGGTTAACCTTAACCGACTGGCCGGTGACTGCAAACTGTGCACTCCAGGCACCGCTGGCAATAATAACCCGCTCGGCCAGGATAGTTTCATCACCGCTACGCACGCCCTGTATCCGGTTATTTTTGACAATTATCTCGTCAACTGCAAGCTGTTCTTTATAAGGAATGGCAAGATGCTGAAACGAGGCTTTCAGCGCCTTGACGAACTTCGGGTTTCTCACCTGCATAACGTCCGGCATCCACAGGCCTCTATCCACGGCGCGGCCGGCCGCCGGTTCAATTTCACGAATTTGTGCAGCATCGTCAACAAAGCGCGATTCTATCGACCATTTTTTTGCCCAGCCGGTTATCTGCGGGAGATTATCACTGACCGTGAACAGGCCGCTGTGTAACAGTTCACTGTCCACGCCGCTTTCATCAAACAGGGTTTTGACCAGCTGCGGGTAGATTTTCTTGCTGCGCTCGGCAAGCACGTTGACGCTGTCGGCATAACGCCAGGGATATAACGGGGAAATAATTCCACCACCGGCCCAGGAGGATTCACCACCCAGCGGGCCTTTTTCCAGTAGCAGAACGTCAACCCCCTGCAGGAACAGCTGGCGCGCGGTTAACAAACCAATCACCCCGCCACCGACAATAATGCAATCAGGCATAAACCGTTTAACCTTCGCTTGCATTCATGTCATCAGGCAATTCTTTGATATAGGAGGTACGCGCCGGAATGATCAGTTTCACCCCTGCCGACTCGATGATATCGCGAACCAGCAGGTTGACCTGTTCGCGGTATTCCAGGTACTCGGTGAACTGCCGGGTTTTAATATAAACAAACAACTCCAGCTCCTGTGCATACTCACCGAACTCAAGGAAACGTACGCGGGAGTCTTCCTCATCAATAAAGTCCTGTTCATCGATCATCCGGCGAATGTCTTCCAGCACCCGGCGTATCCGGTCGGGACTGACTTCATAATCCAGACGCAGACGGGTGCGGTACAGAATCTTGTCACGCTGGGTAAAGTTTTCTATCTCGGCCGAGGCAAACAGTGCATTGGGCACATGCACGATGGTACGTGCCAGGGTGCGCAGCTGCGTTGAGCGTAGGCCGATTTCCTCTACCGTGCCCTGGTATTTACCAAACTGGCAAAAGTCACCAACCCTCACCGGTTGTGAGGCATAAATCATAATTGAGCCAATCAGGTTCTCCAGTGACTTCTGCGCCGCCAGTGCAACCGCAATACCACCGACACCGAGACCGGCAATAATGGTCGTCACCTCATAACCGAGATTATCCAGCCAGGAAATAACCGCAATCAGCGCGATAATGATCTTGATGCCGGTGGATGCCGGCTTCAGCAAAACAACTGCATCCTTTTGCCCGTTTTTCCTCATATGGTCTGCAAGGCGGTAAATAACCACGTCGACCACACCAAGGGAAACCCAGTAAATCGCGATAATCAGCAGGGTTCTTGCTTCGAAAATCGCGCGCGCCGCGATGGACGGCGAAATAAGATCAAAGGTCAGGCGGACGAAGATCACCAGAATCAGAAAACGCAGCGGGCCGACAATGAATTTTTGCAGGCGCTGCTTATTGAAGCGCTGGTTCTTCTGTAAAACTTTGACAGCGAGGGTGGTCAGTATATAGGCTGCTATAAACCCGACCATCACGATCCCGGCCAGCATAATGACCTGCCAGAGCTCAAAGCCGAGAAACACCCGCTGCGGAAACAGCAACGACAGCTTGTCACCGATAAAACCGTAACCGAACTCATGGTCCAGCTCGGGTATCTGCGCCACCGTGGCATTGGAGATCTTCCAGATAAATTCGCCGTCACCGCGCGGTACGCGCTGCATTAGAATATCAACCGGACCGTTCCGGGTTTTTATTGTTGTTATCCGGTCTCGATAAACCGGCAGCCCGTCATTTTTATGCCCCCGGGGATGATCACTGATACTGTCAAGGTCAATGACCATGGCACGGCTGCCGATAATCGACAGTTTTCGCGCCAGCTGAGGACCATCAAGTTCTTTTTCGGCGGTAAACGGCAGGTTTCTTAAATCCAGATAATTTGCCGCCCGCTGGTAATCTTTTTCCTTTATCGCCAGTATCAGCCCCAGCAGGCTGGAACGTGGTGTTGCACGATTATACTCATCAGTGATGCCGGTTGGCTGCGCCTCACTGAGTTTCTTTAATACCGCTTCCTCCTGACCCTGTTTTTCTGCCAGCTCCTTTACCGTTGGCGAAACGATATCATCAGCAAATAAAACTACGCTATAACACAGACACAGAGAAACCAGCAGACAGTTAAGTATTTTTTTCATGGTATTAAAAAAGCAACGTAATAACGTTGCTTCATAATACAGAATAAAGTAACCGGGTTAAACCGGAATATTATTACTGGCAGGTGGAACTCGCCTGAATACTGGCCGGTGCATGATCAATGTATTTCTGGCAATAACAACGGTGCTCACCCTTGTCCCAGTATTTTTTACAGACCTTGAGCATTTTTTGCGTGATCTCACTGTTAATCAAAGCCTGCTTCTGTTCACTGGCGGCAATAGCGGCTGCCTCTGCCTTCAGCAGTTCTTGCTGTTTCATTTTTGCAGCCAGATCCTGCTGTTTTTTCTGCTCAGCCAGTTTTCTCTGTTTTTCCTGCTCAGCCAGCACTTTCTGCTCTTTTTCTTTTTCCTGGTTAACCAGTTTGGTAACCCATCTTTCTGCATCGATTTTCGCTGTCGCATCATCACAGTCATACTCGACTGATTTTATATTCTTGTATTTTGCCGGCGGGCCGGCCCAGCATTTTCTTTTTGCCTTGCTTTTGGATTTTGGTTTGACTGCGACCGCTTTTGTTACAACCGGTGCCGGACGTGCATTTAATGCAATATACATGTCACCGAAATCACTGATGTCATATTTCAGTTCCAGCGGTGTTCTGAAAGGTTTGAGTAGAATAAGCAGGCGCTTGCCGTTTTTCAGTGCCAGCAATGTATCTTTATTAAGGCGCATCACGAATAAGCCATTGTTACCATCAACCACACACACATCTTTTTTCACCGTTAAGCCCTGTTGTAAAAACCGGCTGTGACGTTGCTGGTTATTCAGACACCATTTAAATAACGGGCTCTGTTTACCATCAATCTGTATGTCCTTGATTTCCAGCTGGCTGTATTTTTTGGGCTTTTCGGCATTGGCGTCACTGCTGATCAACAGCTTGAGCTGCTTATTGTCAAACTGCAGGTGGTAATAAACACCCTTTTTATCCGCTGAAGATTTTGTTGCCAGCCCGGCCTTTTTATCTATTTTCCAGCTCACATCTTTTCCAATATTTAATGAATCATTTTTAGCGAACGGATTAACATCGGCTGCGACATTAAAGCTGAATAACCACAGAACGAATAATGAAGTAAAGAATTGCTTAAACATAATTTTCCCAAAAAACCTGCGCGTTTATTGAGCAGACCTGTATTAAAATGAACTAAGATAACGAATTAAAATTATTATTATGTATAAATCTATAGCACAATTTCTGTAATTTTCAGCCTCGAGAGGCGAATGCACAAAAATTCCACCCATTAGCAGGAAGGTTTTTATGACTAGCATTGTTTTAAATGGAAAAAACACGCAAATTGACGATGGCAGCACCATAGAAAAACTGCTGCAAAGCCTGGATCTTGGCAACAAACGACTGGCCGTTGAAATCAACCAGCAGATTGTCCCGCGAACCGAGTTTGCCAGCTATCAACTGCAGGATCAGGACCGGGTTGAAATCGTCCAGGCCATCGGCGGTGGCAGCGCCTGATAAAAATTTACCGCAAAGCGGTATCATGCCTGCCTCAGCCAGCAAAAAATCGAGTAAAATACGGTTTTTCCCTACTACTGAATCAATATGCCAGATACAAACCCTGATCAGCCGCTTGTTATTGCCGGCAAATCCTACACCTCCCGCCTGCTGGTTGGCACCGGCAAGTACCGCGATAATGAAGAAACCCGGCTTGCCCTTGA
>JAJRTD010000245.1 GCA_024278435.1 Gammaproteobacteria bacterium
AGATACATTTTTTCTTGAAGCCTTCGTCATTTTTTTTCATTTTAGCCGCACCTCTGTGACAAGCTACTCTTTTTCCTGACCGGCAATATTGATATACATCAATATTCTACTCACTTCTTTTAAACCGGATAAACCAGTCAACAATGGTAAAGCCTATACCGCAAAAGGCAGACCATAACCCGGTAAGCAGGAACCAGCCCAGTGCCTGACTTGTTTCATCTCCCCATTCCAGTAAAGCGAAATAGATAAAACCGGACAGGAACAATATTATCCAGATGACGCGATTTATTTTAGCCATAGGTCTTCTTGAATATTTCATCGCCATGTTACACCCTTGCGCCTTGCACTAATGCCAGGGAAGGCATACGGTATGCCTGATGCAAAGTAAATTTCCGGCTTTCATATGAACATTCACTGATAAACGGTCTGACATAGAAAAATAAAACGGTATAATTGATTAAAATCAATTTATTTTACAACGATTGTCTTATTATCTGAAATACGTGACCATAAAAGTAAATTCATAAAAAACGGCATACTGAATAATAATGAAACATATCCTTTTCATCGCAAGCCTGCTTACCCTATTGTTCAGCAACCCCGCGCAGGCTTTTGAAGATGACTCGGGCTGTTTACTCTGCCACAAATACCCGAAAATGGGTCGCATCACCGAAAAAGGCACCAAAAGAATCTACCAGGTCATGCCCGGCGTTTTCGGTTCAACCGTGCACCGTAACGTTCCCTGCACCGACTGCCATAACTATATTAAACAGCTGCCACATCGTGAAGTCACCGAAGGCGTGCGCTGTGACTCTGAATGCCATTCCATCAAAAACCCGGCCACCGGCAAAAACTTTACCCACAAACCCATCTATAACAAGTTCAAGGAAAGTGTCCACGGACGCGAAAAGATTGAAACCGGCCTTGATGCTGACAAACCCTATTGCGTCACCTGCCACACCAACCCGATATACAACCCGGCTGAAGATAAACTGCCCGAAAACATCGTTGACCGCTGCGTCGTCTGCCACGAAGATCGGGACTTTGTTGTTAACTGGTACAAGCATACCAGCCGCCGTATCCGCGAGGTTAAGCGCTCGCCATCTGAAATTGTCGAATTATGCTCCAACTGCCACAGCGACAAGGCACTGGTGGAGCGCCATGTAGAAGCCGCCAAAAAAGAAGGCCGCGAACTGGGCAGGAAATACCCCATTGCAGTCGAATCCTACGATGAAAGCTTCCACGGCAAAGTCACCCGCTACGGCTTTACCAAGGCTGCCAACTGCCTGGACTGCCACGCCAAGAAGAAAAATTACTACATGAATGTGCATGACATTCGCCCGTCCCGTGACCCGGAATCACCGGTCAACCCGAAAAACAAGGTGGAAACCTGCCGCAACTGCCACATTTACGCGGACGAAGGTTATGCCCAGCTTGACCCGCATCCCACCAGCAGCAAGGAAGGCAATGCCTTCCGTTACTACGCCAACATAATCTACGGCTGGGTCGGCGATATCGTCATTGTTTTACTGGTTGGCATGGCCCTGCTGGAAACCATCGGCCGGCGGCGTGACGGTGTTGGCTGGATTTTACGCAAAGGCTCCTCGTGGTGGCGCAAATCAAAGAGAAACCGCGACAGGATTCAATAACCGCAATGAATAACAGATGTTTTTAAGTACTACTTATAACTGGAAACAACAATGAAACTATCGGCTGAAGCACAAAATGTTCTGGATACCGCCATGCGTATCAACAACACCGATGCCAAAGAGCGTGCGGAAATAGAACAGCTAATCGGCGACATGCCGGATGACCGGGTGCTGCTGTACAAAAACGTGGTGTCCAACCCGATTGGTGACCTGCCCCGCTATTCTATTCATATCCGTATCCAGCATATGCTGACTTTTGTTACTTTTTTAACCCTGGCATTTACCGGCCTGCCGATCGCCTTTATGGACGCGGTTTGGGCGCAACCATTAAATAACCTGGTCGGCGGCATTGATATCTCCCGCGTTATTCACCGCACCCTGGCCAGCGTCATGATTTTCAGCATGCTTTACCACGTATGGTATCTGATGTGGATAACGGTTAGTGACATCAGCAAGGGACGCTTCCTGATCCAGCGCAGCATTATCCCCACCCTCAAGGATGCCGTCGATTTCAAGCTGGACATGCTGTACTTTATCGGCAAGCGCGATCAACGTCCGGAAATGGACAAGTTTATGTACAAGCAGAAACTGCACTACTTTGCAGCCGCTTTCGGCAACCTGGTAATGATCCTTTCCGGCTCCTCCTTTATCTTTCCCGAATTCTGGGCAGCCGTGTTACCCGAAGGCAGCGCTTCCTATTTCCAGGAAATGATGCGTTTATCACATCCGCATGAAGCCCTGCTGGCCCTGCTGGTGATCGCTTTCTGGCACTGGTACAACGTACACCTGGCCCCCGGCCGCTTCCCCATGCAGTGGACCTTCCTTACCGGCAAGATCACCCGGGAACACCAGATAGAAGAACACTTTCTTGAATACATCCGCAACCTGGTTGAACTGCCCGAAGAGCGTGAGTATTTAAGTGACTTACTGGATGCCAGAGAACTGTCACCGGCAGCAGACGACGATACCCTGAAAACAGCCGAGGAACCTGCATGATCAAGCAGATGACACCGCTGCAGAAAGTTTTTGCCTACTTCACGCTGGCGATAATCTTTTTCTGGACGATTTTCGGCCTGTTTACCATCTGGCTGTACATAACAGAATATTACTAATGAATTTACCCAGGGCAAAATAATGCACGCGATCAGCTCCCAGCTTATTACCTTTGTTGTACTGACAGTATTACTGTTTATTCTTGTCGGTATTGTGATGGTGATTTTGATCGACCACAAAAGTAAAATTCCCGGCGAGTTCCAGCACAACCCGTTCAGCATTACCGGCGTCCGCCGCGAACACCCGGTCATTGCCTTTGTCACCACTTTTTTTCTGGGCGCCATTATTATCAGTCTGCTGCTGGAGCTGGGCCTGGTGCTTGGCGGACACTTTGGCCTGTTTAACCAGGAAGTCGAAAAACCCGAATTACTGAAACAACTCAGCAGCCACCGTTATTCAGAAACCCAGCGCCACTTCCATAATGTGCCGGCAGAAAACAAGGTTGACCTCGGCAAAAAACCGGTCTGTTTCCAGTGCCATGGCGATTACCCGCACTCCAAGAAACGCATGGTCAGAACCCTGCTCAACATGCACACCCAGTTTGTCGGCTGTATGACCTGCCATACCGATCCTCGCAAGCGTCCGGAAGAAAACTACACTTTCCGCTGGCTCAACTACTCAGGCATTGAGGTAACCGGCCCGCACTTCGGTACCGATATTGACCAGGACACCGGCTACCTGATCGATACCGATGATCTCTACTCCAAGATTGTGGTTTATTCCGCCCATGATGGTGAAGATGAATTAATGGAAATTACTGAAGAGAATAATGACGTAAAAGAATTCCTGCAGGTAAAAGACAGCCTGTCTGATGAGCACAAGGAAGCCATCAAACAACGTTTTCATGCCCTGGTTATGCCTAAAGGCCGTTTCTGCACCCGCTGCCACACCGACGAGGAGAAAAGCTATCTACCATTCCGTGAGCTTGGTTTCTCCGAACAGCGTATTAGTGACGTGACTAATCTGAATATTGTTG
>JAJRTD010000246.1 GCA_024278435.1 Gammaproteobacteria bacterium
AGGGAAAGCCAAGAACATTATTGACCTGGTTGGGGTAATCGCTGCGCCCGGTACCCATAATTAAATCGTCACGGGTGAGGTGTGCCAGTTCCGGCAGAATTTCCGGGTCGGGGTTGGACAGGGCAAAGACCACCGGTTTTTCTGCCATGGTGGCAAGCATATCGGAGGACAGCAGGTCCGGGCCGGAAACACCGATAAAGACGTCGGCGCCATCCATGGCATCGGCCAGGGTGCGTTTTTCGGTATGCACGGCGAAGGCTTTTTTATACTTGTTCAGGTCATCGCGTTCGCTGTGAATAATGCCGTTACGATCAATCATAAACAGTTTTTCAGGGTCCGCGCCCAGGCCCTGCAGCAGTTTCATGGAGGCAATACCGGCGGCGCCTGCGCCCAGGCAGACCACGCGCACATCCTCGATTTTCTTGTGCTGTAGCTCCAGTGCGTTTATCAGGGAGGCGGCAATAATAATGGCGGTGCCGTGCTGGTCATCATGAAAGACCGGGATGTCCAGCTGTTCGATCAGCGCTTCTTCAATTTCAAAACAGGCCGGTGCGGCGATATCTTCCAGGTTAATGCCGCCGAAAGTCGGAGCGATATTTTTAACCGTGGTAATAAACTCGGCGGTGGACTCGGCTTTAACTTCAATATCAAACACATCGATATCGGCGAATGCCTTGAACAGTACGCCCTTGCCTTCCATCACCGGTTTGCCGGCCAGGGCGCCGATATTGCCCAGCCCCAGCACTGCAGTGCCATCCGTAATCACGGCCACCAGGTTGCCCTTGGCGGTGTAATCGTAGGCGGTTTCTTCGTCACGGTGAATCGCGCGGCAGGGTTCAGCCACGCCGGGGGTATAGGCCAGCGACAGGTCGAGCTGGGTTTCGCAGGGCTTGGTGATTTCGGTGGCGATTTTGCCGGGCCTGGGATTGGCGTGGTAATCCAGGGCTTGCTGTTTGAAACGTGTTGGCATGGTAGTTCGTGTCGGGCGAAGAAAAAAGGGGATCTATATTAGCATTTTTGTGCCGGTAATTCGAGTTCCGGTGCTTGTTAAGGGTTAAAAATCAGTGGTTTAGATAAGTGTTGTGCAGTTTATGGCGGCGGCGGGGCGGTGCAGGCAAAAGCACGGTACAGTGTAATGGACGATGGATGCCGTACCCGGAGGTAGAAAGGCCTGGACCGGCTGCTTTTATTGAGCCAGCCGCGGACCACGATTTGCTGGTCCAGCAGGGCATTAAGTTTATCAATATCAAACAGTTGCCGGTTGTCCGGGCGGATGCCGACAGTCAGGGTGTTGTCGATATCAAGCCAGATGCCCTTGCTGTTGATCTTGATGCTCCTGACCCGGCCTTTAACCAGCTGAAAGCCGGTATCGGTCTTTTCAAGCGCTTTGGCATCGACTGTCACGCCCTGCTGCCATAAGCCGGATTTATTGCAGCGTGCCAGGCGCTCCTGCCTGAAGTAACAGTCCGCCAGCCGGCTGTTGGGTGGAATGGTAATGGCGCGAGCCAGGCCCTGCTTTAATAACTGCGCCTGGATATTCTCTCCGTCTGCCAGGAAAACGTGGGCCAGCAAGCGGCCGTAATGGTCTTTTTCCTCAACACCGGTAATCAGCCGGATGGTTTTATCATTGTGCAGAAGATCACTCAGGGCTTTTTTTGCTTCACTGGCAAAGGCTTCCTCCGGTTTGTTATTGTGCGCCAGCTCGGGGGCATTAATGCCGATCAGCCGTACCTTGCGGCCATCTTCAAGGCGTATCGTGTCGCCGTCATAAACATAACGGACCCGGGCGGTGGCATTAAAATGTTCGGCAGCACAGGCAGAATCCGGCGCTGCGCCGGCGGAAAATCCAGGCAGGGATAAAAGTAGCAGGCATAAAAAAAGACGCTGTAAAGCGTCTTTTTTTGCAAGCACCCTCAGGTACATCAACTTACGATTTGCTACCAAAGCGTTTGTTGAACTTGTCGATCTGACCAGCGGTATCAAGAATTTTCTGTTTGCCGGTGTAAAAAGGGTGGCATTCTGAGCAGACGTCAATAGTCATCTCGTCTTTACCGTAGGTAGAACGTGTGGTGAATGTGTTGCCACAGCTACATTTTACCTTCACTTCGTTGTATTTTGGATGAATATCAGCTTTCATATCGGTTCCGAATGTAATGACCATAAACCAGCCTGTAAGGTTACGTGTGCTGTTCGTTATGGTTGAAAAAACAGGGCGTGAATTCTACCTGTAACTGCATAAACAGGCAAGTTTTTATTGCCTGGCCGCCGATAGACTGGTATTTGCCCGTCCCTGGTCCATACTTGCATCTGTAAAAAGTAGAAATATCAGAGAATGGAAAGAATATAGCATGAAATTGAAGCTGATCTCGATGCTGGTAATGCTGGTGGTTTTATCGGTAGCACCGATGATTTATATGGGTAAATTTGATCCCGCATCGTTTTTTAAGCAGGGGGCCTTTGAATTCAGTCGCCTGAAAGCCCGGGCACCTGAAAATCTGACCAGTGTGGTTACCGATGAAGAGGTGCAGGTATACAAATGGCGTGACAAAAATGGTGTCATGCAATTCAGCAATACCGCGCCTGGCGATGGTTCATTGTCTGAACGAATAGAACTGCACCCGGACAGAAACCTGATTCAGGCCGTCAAAGTGCCGGCAAAACAGAAGCCGCAACAAACACAGAAAATGGCAGAAACGCAAAGTACCGATCCGCGATCAATCCGGGGTATGAGCAAGGTGGTGGATGATGCCCGCGATGTCGAGCAGGTATTGAAGAAAAGTTACGAAGACCGGCAGAAGATATTGAATAACCTATAACCTATATAACCAGTGCAGGAAATTATTAATGAAAATTCTAAAACCGGTTGTGAAATCCGGTCTTGTCCTTACCGCCATTTTTTTACTGTCCGCCTGTGGTGGCAGCGAGCCACCGGCAGGCAAGGCTACCGTGGTTAAAAAGCCGTCAGTCGGTGAACCCGGTGCCGCCAGTTCACATACCATTACGGGTATGAAAAAAGCCCTGGATGATGCCAGGGGCGTTGAGGATATACTGCAGAAACACGCTGAAGACCAGCGCAAGCAGATTGAT
>JAJRTD010000017.1 GCA_024278435.1 Gammaproteobacteria bacterium
AAGACCGCGCCGGCAACCCAGAAAGGCACCGCCATGGGCGTGTATTCCAGCAGCCAGTTCCTCGGTGCCTTCGCCGGTGGCGCCCTGGGCGGCTATGCCCACCAGCTCTGGGGCATACAGGGGGTTTATTATACGGCTCTGACCGCCCTGACCGTCTGGCTGCTGCTGGCGGCCACCATGAAAAAGCCCGGTTTTTTAAGCACCTACCTGCTAAACGTCAACAATGTCAGTGTCGAGCAGCTGCTGGCGGTGGAAGGCGTGGTGGAAGCTTCGCTGATTGATGATGAGACCCAGTCCGGCCAGGTCGCGTATTTAAAAGTGAAAAAACGTATCCTTGATGAGGAAAAATTGTTATCTTTAGCACGCTCGGACTGAGCACATCGCCGGATGGATTATAATGGCGAATAGCACAGCTGAAACACGGTAAAAACATAGTTAAGGAATCTCTGATTAATGTCATTCAGAGCGTTAGCGAAGAATCTTTTGCTCCGTCAGTTGTTGATGGTGCAGTGGCTTAAGATCCCTAGACTGCGCTCGGGATGACAAATACTGAATTAATCAGAGGCTCCTTAATTTAATACGACGATAAATATATAAGGTGAGAAAATAATGGCACAACGTGGCGTAAACAAGGTAATTTTACTCGGCAACCTGGGCAAGGATCCGGAAGTTAAATACATGCCGAATGGCAATGCAGTGGCAAACATTACACTGGCAACCTCAGAAACATGGAACGATAAAAATTCTGGTGAAAAAAAGGAAAAAACCGAATGGCACCGTGTTGTGTTCTTTGGCAAGCTGGCGGAAATTGTCGGCCAGTATCTGAAAAAAGGTTCAAAAATCTACGTCGAAGGCAAACTGCAAACCCGCAAATGGCAGGGGCAGGACGGCCAGGATCGCTATACCACCGAAGTGGTTGTTGATATCGGCGGCACCATGCAGATGCTGGACAGCCGTGGTGGTGAAGGCGGTTTTGCACCGGCACAATCAGCACAGCAGCAGTCCGCACCGGCGCAGCAGAACCAGCAGCCGGCAGCAGCCATGGTGGATGACGGTTTTGATGATGATATCCCGTTCTAGGGGCTCTGTCTGAATCAATCAGGTTTTGAAAAAAGGCTCGTTTAGAGCCTTTTTTTATCATCGTGAAAAATGCTACAGTGCTGATTCAGATAAATTAACGGAGAAGGACTTTGCTTGATTTACCCAATCTAAGACGTGAAACCCGCTACGGTCTGCCTTCGGCGGATCAGGTGCTGTTTAACCGGCACTATGTGCTGGGGTATTCCTATTATTTCAGGCAGGCGAAATGGGCGCTGGAAATCGTTGACCCGGAAAAGTCGGATATCGCGCGCGCCGATAACTATCGCCCGGACTACCGGGTGCCGGAAAGTTTTCGCGCCGATCTGGCTGATTACAGAAATTCCGGCTATGACCGCGGTCACCTGGTTGCCAGTGCCAACCAGAGCGATACCGAAATTCAGAACAGCGAAACCTTCCTGCTGTCGAACATGTCACCGCAGCAGCCTGGTTTCAACCAGCATATCTGGAAGAAACTTGAAACTGCGATCCGCCAGCTGGATGCACGGGACGAGGTTTTTGAAACCTATGTTATCTGCGGTCCGGTGTTCTATTTTGATACCGATGTGTCGGTGATCGGGGCGCAGGATGATAACGGGGTGACCCTGCCGATTCCCCATGCCTATTTCAAGTCGGTACTGACCGAGAACAATAAAGGCGCCTTGCACATGTGGTCGTTTATTATCCCCAACAAGTCATCGCGCAAACCACTAAAGGATTTCCTGGTGCCGACCCGTGAGGTGGAAAAACTGTCGGGCCTGTTTTTGTGGGAGAGCCTGGTGGGTACAAAAATCAAGCGTGAAAAAAACCGGGTGCGCAAGATGTGGTAAGGGTAAAGGCGTAAAAAGCTTTCACCACAGAGGATGCGATGGCTACAGAGATTGATCATGTGTGCTTATATACAAGGTGCGAATTTATTCGCACGACGAACGCATACCCTGGCACCATTGTGCGAATAAATTCGCACCTACCGAAAAGCGCTAACCCGTGGTAAATCGCTTTAATCATTTGTGTCATTTTTCAGAAATTTATAATCCCTGTTTTCAACCGCACTGCGCTTGCTTAGAGGGTTGCTGGTGCAGTAGCGCGTATAGTCAAAATCAATAAAGCGGTAAAACAGCTGCTCGTCGCGACCGTGAGGAATCCCCAGGCGGGTGGTCTGGATGATCTTGTCCGGTATTTCACCGGTATCATCGATATAAAAACAGTTTTCATCAAATACCTGCTGATCCCATTGTGCGACTTTCACATCCAGTGCCTGGCACAGCAGGGTCTGGCCCCGGCACAGCTTTTCCAGCGGGCGGACAGCGCCGGATGCTGCCGGGTTGAGCCGCTGCATGATTTTCAGCGCATCGCGATGGGTGGCTTCGTCTTTATACGGAAATGCCGATTTAATGAGCACCGCGTTGCCTTCGCCGCTGCAGCTGATATTCAGTGAATCCTTGCCACGGGCGTAATACATGTAAATGGTGCCGGCAGGCATAAACAGGGCCTTGCGTTTTTCGGTGTAGCCAAGGGAGGCATGGCTGCCCCTGTCCTGCAGATAATAGGCTTCGGTTTCAATAATTCGTGCCGCCAGCCATTTGCCATTGATCTTGCGGCGGATGACTTTACCCAGCAGTTCCCGGGCGACCTGGCAGGTATCCTGTTGAAAAAATTCGGCGGTTAGTAGCATTTTCTGTTTAATTCAGTCGCTGCCGGTTATTTTCGGCTTGAAACCGGCTTTTTGGTGATTTTTTTGGGATTTTATATAAAAAGTGGGGTTGAATTTTTGGCAAATGGCTTTATCGTATCGGGTCTGTAATATTTTAACCATTTACTACATCAGATGTTGGCCGGTTTTCCTGTCCGCAGCTGATATTAATAATCATAGAGGAAATTCCCATGGGTGTACTTGTAGGTCGCGAAGCGCCGGATTTTACTACTCCAGCAGTCTTAGGTAACGGTGAGATTGTTGATAATTATAATTTTAAAGAGGCTATCAAGGGCAAGTACGCGGTACTGTTCTTTTACCCGCTGGACTTCACCTTTGTCTGTCCATCAGAACTGATTGCCTTTGACCATCGCCTGGAAGAATTCACCAAGCGTGGCGTGGAAGTGGTTGGCTGTTCTATCGATTCCCACTTTACCCACAATGCATGGCGTAACACACCGGTTAACGAAGGTGGTATCGGCCCGGTTAAATACACCCTGGCAGCTGACCTGACACACGGCGTATGTAAAGCCTATGACGTTGAAACCCCGGATGGCGCAGTGGCTTTCCGTGGTTCTTTCCTGATCGACAAGGAAGGTGTTGTTCGCCACCAGGTCGTTAATGATCTGCCGCTGGGCCGCAATATCGACGAAATGCTGCGCATGGTCGAAGCCCTGCAGTTTACCGAAGAGCACGGCGAAGTCTGCCCTGCCGGCTGGAAAGAAGGTGACAAGGGTATGGATGCAACACCGGAAGGCGTGGCTGAATACCTGGCCTCTGAAGCCGACAAGCTTTAAGCTTTTTCTGCTTTCACTCAGGCAGTCGCGGCTAGAACCTGCGGCTGCCTTTTTATTTGCCTTCAGCAAGGCATTTTCTTCATGTTTTGTTCACACAGGCGGTGCCGTTTTTTGCGGTATAATGCCTTTTTCAGCGGCTAGAAAAGCCCATTTTTCTGTTTTTGCATCTATATTTGTATCACTGTATTTTTTAGACAAAACTTCAAGGATTTTTTATGTGTGGAATTGTTGGCGCGGTTGCCGAACGAAATGTAACGCCTATTTTACTGGAAGGACTGCGGCGTCTGGAATATCGCGGCTACGACTCAGCCGGTATCGCGGTACTGGATGAAGACAATAATATCAGCCGGGTACGCCGGGTGGGCAAGGTTCAGGAACTGGCGGCAGCACTGGAGAAAACCGAGGTCCGCGGCAAACTGGGTGTAGCCCATACGCGTTGGGCGACACATGGCGAACCCAGTGAGCAGAACGCACACCCCCATATCTGCAACCGCAGCGTTGCTATTGTGCATAACGGCATTATTGAAAACCACAGCGCCTTGCGTGAACTGCAAAGCAAGGAAGGTTTCACCTTTACCTCGCAGACCGATACCGAGGTCGCGGTGCACCAGATCGAACATTATCTAAAGCAGCAGGGTGACCTGCTTGCTGCGGTGCGCCTGGCGGTTGCCGATTTTGAAGGCGCCTATGCACTGGGCGTCATGTCCAGTACTGAAAACGGCCAGCTGATTGCTACCCGTCGCGGCAGCCCGCTGGTGATTGGTGTCGGTATCGGTGAATATTTTATTGCTTCCGATGCCGCGGCTCTGCTGCCGGTTACCCGCCGTTTTATCTACCTGGAAGAGGGTGATATTGCCGATATCCGCACCGACTCGCTGGTTATTTATAATGATAAAGGCGAAGTGGTAGAGCGAGATATAAAGGAATCCGAACTTAGTGCCGATGCCACCGCCAAAGGCGAGTATCGTCATTTTATGCTCAAGGAAATTCATGAGCAGCCATCCTGCCTGATTGACATCCTGGAAGGCCGTGTTGTCGACGGCCAGTTGCTGGACTCGGCATTTGGCATGACTTCCGACGGCAAGGGTGCAGAAAAAATTCTGGACCAGGTGAAGGCGGTGCAGATTATTGCCTGTGGCACCAGTTATCATGCCGGCCTGGTGGCGCGCTACTGGCTGGAAGCCATTGCCGGCGTACCCTGCCGGGTAGAAGTAGCCAGCGAATACCGCTACCGTAAAACCGTGCTGATGGATGATACCCTGGTGGTGACTATTTCACAGTCGGGCGAAACCGCGGATACGCTGGCAGCCCTGCGTGCGCTCAAGAAAAAAACCAGCCTGACGCTGGCGGTATGCAACGTACCGGAAAGCTCACTGGTGCGTGAAAGCGAATTAAAACTGATGACCCGTGCCGGCCCGGAAATCGGTGTGGCTTCTACCAAGGCCTTTACCACGCAGCTGATTGCACTGTTAATGCTGGTGGTGGCCCTGGGTAAACGCCGTGGCCTGACGGCGGATAAAATAAAAAGCCTGCTCCGTGATGCCCAGGCGCTGCCGCAGCTGATTGAAAAGGTATTGCATGATATCCACGCCATTGATCACTGGGCGGAAGACTTTACCGACCTGCATAATGCGATTTTTATTGGTCGCGGCACGCTGTACCCGATTGCCCTGGAAGGCGCCCTGAAGCTCAAGGAGATCTCCTATATCCACGCCGATGCCTATCCCGCCGGTGAGCTGAAACACGGCCCGATTGCGCTGATTGACCAGGATCTGCCGACCATCGCCATTGCCTCGATGGATGGTTATGAAGGCAAAATCAAGTCTAATATCCAGGAAATCCTGGCGCGCGGCGGCAGGGTGTACCTGTTTGCCGATGAGCGCATGGATGTTTCCGACCTGGGCGGTGATTGCCGGGTACTCAAGGTTCCGGCGGTGGACGCCGAGCTGGCGCCGGTGCTGTTTGCCGTGCCGCTGCAGCTGTTCTCCTACTTTGTCGCGGTGCGCAAGGGTACCGACGTCGACCAGCCGCGAAACCTGGCAAAATCGGTTACGGTTGAGTAAAAGCGAAGTTGGCAGTTTTAAGTTAGGGTTACTCTGAATAAGTCCTTATCTGTCATCCTGAGCGCAGTCGAAGGATCTTGAGCCACTGAGCAATCAATTACTTACGGAGAAAAAGATTCTTCGCTGCGCTCTGAAT
>JAJRTD010000247.1 GCA_024278435.1 Gammaproteobacteria bacterium
GATTAACTATTGCAATAACAATGGCTTCCACGTATGATTCGGCCTCCTCAGGCGCATAGCTCAGTTGGTTAGAGCGCTACCTTGACATGGTAGAGGTCGGCAGTTCGAATCTGCCTGTGCCTACCAATTCAAGTTGGCAGTCGTCAGTTGGCAGTAGGCAGTTTTTAACGCTTTTGCTGCCAACTGACGACTGCCGACTGACTACTTAGAAAAGCAAGCGGCCTTTAGTAGTGGTCGCCACTGGAGAAAACATGCCTTTGAATGCCCCCGTGATCACCCTGCCTGATGGCTCCAAACGTGAATTTGACGCGCCGGTAACGGTAATGGACGTGGCCGCTGATATCGGCCCCGGCCTGGCAAAAGCAACGCTGGCCGGCCGTGTTAACGGCGAACTGGTTGATGCTTCCTGTGTAATTAACAATGATGCCGAGCTGGCGATCGTCACTTCACGCGACGACGATGCGCTGGAACTGATGCGTCATGATGCTGCGCATATTATGGCTCAGGCGGTACAGGAGCTGTTTCCGGGAACCCAGGTAACCATCGGACCGGCCATTGAAAACGGCTTCTACTACGATTTCGCCCGCGACAAGCCGTTTACCGACGATGACCTGAAAGTGATTGAAGACCGTATGCGGGAAATCGTAAAACGTGACCTGCCGATTGAGCGCGAGGTGATTGATCGGGATGAAGCCATCAAGACCTTTGCCGAGCTGGGTGAGGATTACAAGGTACAGATTATCCAGGACATCATTCCCGAAGGCGAAGAGGTTTCCATTTATCGCCAGGGCGACTGGTTTGACGTTTGCCGCGGCCCGCACATGCCGAGCACCGGCAAGCTGGGCAAGGGTTTCAAATTAATGAAAGTGGCCGGCGCCTACTGGCGTGGCGATTCAAATAATGAAATGCTGACCCGCATCTATGGTACCGCCTGGCCCGATAAAAAGCGGTTAAACGCCTATTTGCACCAGCTGGAAGAGGCAGAAAAGCGTGATCACCGCAAAATCGGCAAGAAACTGGATTTCTTCCATATGCAGGAGGAAGCGCCGGGCATGGTGTTCTGGCATGACAAGGGCTGGTCGATTTACCTGACGGTGCAGAATTACATCCGTGAAAAACTGCGCCAGCACGACTACCAGGAAATTCACACCCCGCAGATCGTTGACCGCAGCCTGTGGGAAAAATCCGGACACTGGGACAAGTTTGGTGACATGATGTTTACCACCCACTCGGAAAACCGTGACTACGCGATCAAGCCGATGAACTGCCCCTGTCACATCCAGGTGTTCAACCAGGGCCTGAAAAGTTACCGCGACCTGCCGTTGCGGCTGGCCGAGTTCGGTTCCTGCCACCGCAACGAGCCTTCCGGTACGCTGCATGGCCTGATGCGGGTGCGTAACTTTGTGCAGGATGACGCCCATATCTTCTGTACCGAAGACCAGCTGCAGGACGAGGTTTCAGACTTTATCGACCTGGTCTACGAGGTTTATGCCGATTTTGGTTTCACCGATGTACAGGTAGCGCTGTCAACCCGCCCGGAACAGCGTGTTGGTGATGATGCAGCCTGGGACAAGGCCGAAAAAGCCCTGCAGGTGGCGTTGGACAACAAGAAACTGGACTGGAAGCTGCAGCCCGGTGAGGGAGCCTTCTACGGCCCGAAAATCGAATTTGTGCTGCGTGACTGCCTGGGGCGTGAATGGCAGTGCGGTACCATGCAGGTTGATTTCTCCATGCCGGGGCGCCTCGATGCGCAGTATATTGCGGCCGATGACAGCAAGCACGTGCCGGTAATGTTGCACCGCGCCATTCTGGGCTCGGTTGAACGATTTGTCGGTATTTTGATCGAAGAACACGAGGCCAAATTTCCGCTGTGGCTGGCCCCGGTTCACGCCGTGGTACTCAATATTACCGACAAACAGGCCGAATTTGCCAAAAAAGTGCAAAAAAGTCTTGTTTCGCAAGGATTTAAGGTCGAATTGGACTTGAGAAATGAGAAGGTAGGCTATAAAATTCGCGAGCACATTTTACAACGGGTTCCCTACATGCTGGTTATCGGCGATCGGGAGCTTGAAACGAATACAGTGGCCGTCCGCACGCGAAGCGGTGAGGATCTGGGAGCAATGTCAGTCGATGACCTTGTCAGCAGGTTCTCATTGGAGATCGCGAGCCGCGGTCATGCTGTTTTGGAGGAATAAAACTATCGCTGCACCAAAAAAGACGCGCGTAAATAGCGACATCACTTATCCTGAGGTCCGGGTTATTGATCACGAAGGTGAACAATTGGGCATAATGACGAGTGAGGACGCGCTACAGAAAGCTGCTAGCGTCGGACTGGATTTAGTTGAAGTTTCCCCGAATGCGGAACCACCGGTTTGCCGGATAATGGATTTCGGCAAGTACAAGTTTGAAAACAGCAAGAAAAAGCAGGGTGCGAAGAAGAAACAGCGTCGTACCCAGGTCAAGGAAATCAAGTTCCGTCCTCGTACCGAGGTTGGTGACTATAAGGTCAAGCTCAACAAGCTGACCAAGTTTCTTGAAGCCGGCGATAAGACGAAAGTCACCATGCGTTTTCGTGGACGTGAATTTGCGCATCAGGAACTGGGCATGGAGTTATTGCAACGGGTAGTAAAAGATCTGGAAGAGATCGCAACCGTTGAACAGATGCCGAATATGGAAGGTCGTCAGATGGTTATGGTCCTGGGACCGAAAAAGACAAAATAAAGTTATGAGTTGTAAGTTATAAGTTTTAAGTTAACCGCATAAAAACTTACAACTTAAAACCTGTAACTTAAAACTATTTTTATTTGTGGAGAAGGCTCATGCCTAAGATGAAAACAAACCGCGGTGCTGCAAAGCGTTTTCGCAAGAACGGTTCCGGTGGATTTAAACGTGGTCAGTCACATCGTCGTCATATTCTGACCAAAAAGAGCACCAAGCGTAAACGTCACCTGCGTGATGATGCACAGGTGCATGAGAACGATAAGAAAATGCTGATACGCATGCTGCCTTACGTGTAAGCGTATCGACGCGCAAGGGCATAGCCAATCAACAGTCACTAGAACAGAACAGAGTACAGAACAATGCCAAGAGTAAAAAGAGGCGTACAGGCCAGAGCTAAACATAAAAAAGTTTTAGCCAAAGCAAAAGGTTATTACGGTGCACGTAGTCGTGTTTACCGGGTAGCACATCAGGCAGTTATTAAAGCCGGTCAATATGCATACCGTGACCGTCGTGTTAAAAAACGTACATTCCGTTCATTATGGATCGTTCGTATCAATGCGGCTGCCCATGAATGCGGACTGTCATACAGTCGTTTAATCAACGGCCTGTCTAAAGCAGACATCGCCATTGATCGTAAAGTACTGGCTGACCTGGCTGTGCATGACATGGCTGCCTTTACAAAAATAGCTGATAAGGCCAAAGAAGCACTCGCCGCTTAAATTTGCGGGTGTGATTCAGGTAGCAGTACCTGGACAGGCTTGATCAGTACAAAAGGGGGAGCGCGCTTCCCCTTTTTTATTGTGAAACTGAAAAGAAAAAATTAACCACAGAGACACAGAGGGCACAGAGTTTTTATGTTTTTTAAAGCGCCGGCGGCGCTTTAAAAAACAAAGCAAAAGCTTTTCTCTGTGCCATCTGTGTCTCTGTGGTGAAAAAGATTTAAAAAATCCTTAAATACGGGAGTTAGGCGTGGATTTACAAAAGTTAACCGCAGATGCACTTGCAGCAGTCAATGCGGCTGACAATCTGGACGTTCTGGACCAGATTCGTGTGGATTACCTGGGTAAGAAAGGTGAGCTGACTTCACTGCTGAAAACACTGGGTAAACTGCCGGCCGAAGAGCGCAAGGCGGCCGGTCAGGATATCAACAATGCCAAGCGCGAAGTGCAGCAGGCACTGGAACAGCGCAAGCAGGTTCTGGAAACCGAAAAACTGAACGCCCGCCTGGCCAGTGAAAAAGTTGATGTTACCCTGCCGGGCCGCGGCCAGCAGGCCGGCGGTCTGCACCCGGTGACCCTGACCATGGATCGTATCGAAAACCTGTTTTCCCGCCTGGGATTTGCCGTTGCAACGGGGCCCGAAATTGAGGATGATTTTCATAACTTTGAAGCCCTGAATATCCCGTCGCATCATCCCGCCCGTGCCATGCACGATACCTTCTATTTTGATGCCAATACCCTGCTGCGCACCCATACCTCACCGGTACAGGTTCGTCACATGGAAAACAACAAGCCGCCGCTGCGTATTATTGCACCGGGCCGGGTTTATCGCTGTGATTCCGACCTGACTCATACCCCGATGTTTCACCAGGTCGAGGGTCTGCTGGTAGACGAGAATGTGAGCTTTGCCGACCTGATGGGCACACTGGCTGATTTCCTCAGGCAGTTTTTTGAAAACGATGAGCTGAAAACCCGCTTCCGTCCTTCCTATTTCCCCTTTACCGAGCCTTCATCGGAAGTCGACATTCAATGTGTGATGTGTGCCGGTGAGGGTTGCCGTGTATGCGGCCACACCGGCTGGCTGGAAGTGCTGGGCTGCGGCATTGTGCATCCAAAAGTTTTCGAATCGGCCGGCATCGATACCGAGAAATATACAGGTTACGCTTTTGGCATGGGCGTGGAGCGGCTGGCAATGTTGCGCTACGGCGTCAATGATCTGCGTCTGTTCTTTGAAAACGACCTTAAATTCCTGCAGCAGTTCGGCAGCAATGTGCAGGGGAGATAAGAAATGAAGTTTAGCGAACAATGGCTGAGAAGCTGGTGCCATCCCTCTGTCTCGACACAGGAGATGTGTGACCAGTTAACCATGGCCGGCCTGGAGGTCGATGGTGTGGAACCGGCCGCCGGTGACTTTACCGATGTTGTGGTTGCCCGCGTTGAGTCACTGCAAAAACACCCGGATGCCGACAAGTTGAATGTCTGCCAGGTCAACGACGGCAAGGAGACGCTGCAGATTGTATGCGGCGCTGCCAACGTCCGTGAAGGACTGCTTATTCCCCTGGCCCGGGTCGGTGCTGTATTGCCTGGCGATTTCAATATCAAGCCGGCAAAACTGCGTGGTGTTGAGTCCTTCGGCATGCTGTGTTCTGAAAAGGAACTGGGACTGGCTGACAGTGCCGAGGGCCTGATGGAACTGCCGGACGATGCCCCGCTGGGCGAGAACCTGCGCGATTATCTCAAGCTGGATGACA
>JAJRTD010000248.1 GCA_024278435.1 Gammaproteobacteria bacterium
CAATGTGCCGGCGGTGATGGCAACCCGTACCCTGGAAAACGAGCGTGAACGCAAGCTCACCATATTAATGAACCCGTTTATGTCCTGCGGCGCCCGCCTGCCGGTTTATGCCCTGTTCGTGGCCGCCTTTTCCCGGTCAATGGCCAGAACCTGGTATTCGCGCTTTACCTCATTGGCATCAGCGTGGCCATTCTTACCGGCCTGCTGATGAAACGCACCATCCTGTCCGGCGAAAGCAGCGGCTTTATGATGGAGCTGCCGCCCTACCATATGCCGACACTGAAAGGCATTCTGTTGCGCACCTGGGACCGGGTGCGCCTGTTTATCAAGGAGGCCGGCCAGGTCATCGTGGTAATGGTGCTGGTAATCAACGTTTTAAATTCAATCGGCACTGACGGTTCAATCAGCACTGACAATTCCGCTGATTCTGTACTTTCGGTTATCAGCAAGAAAGCCACGCCGGTGTTTGCGCCCATGGGCATCGAGGAAGATAACTGGCCGGCGCTGCTGGGCATTATTTCCGGGGTGCTGGCAAAAGAAGTCGTGGTCGGCACACTGGATACGCTCTATTCACAACTGGCACGAGAAGATGCCGGCCACCAGGTTGCCGAAAAAACCTTTGATTTCTGGCAGGCCATTGGCGATGCGGCCGGCACCGTGCCGGAAAACCTGGCCGCCATCGGTGATGCCTTTACCGACCCGCTACAGCTGGATGTCGGCAATATCGAATCACTGGAGTCGGCGGCTGCCGAGCAACAGGTGGATAACGCCACCTTCGGCGCCATGATAAAACGCTTCGACGGCCAGGCCGGCGCCTTTGCCTACCTGTTGTTTGTGCTGCTGTATTCGCCCTGTGTTGCCACTATCGGTGCCATCCGCCGTGAAGCAGGTGCCCACTGGGCCCTGTTTGTGGTCGCCTGGACAAGCACCGTGGCTTATATCACCGCCAGCAGCTTTTACCAGATCAGCACATTCGTCCGCCACCCCGTTTTTTCCAGCCTGTGGCTGGCCAGTGTCATCCTGTTTCTGGTTGCATTGATCTATGGTCTGCGCCGCTGGGCACATAAAGACACAGCGATCGGCGCAGAAGTCCCGGAGAACGCCTGATGATTCTTTCCCGGATTCGCGACTACCTGAAACAACGCGGCCAGTGCACACTCAGTGACATTGCCCTGCACTTTGATACCGATACCGATGCAGTGCGCGGCATGCTGGATGTCTGGATTCGCAAGGGCAAGGTCAAAAAGCGTCTGGCTACTGCATCCTGCGGCAGCAGCTGTCAGTCCTGCGACCCGGCAACCACGGAAGTTTATTTCTGGATTGATGATGGTGATGCCTCAGAAAAGAAAATCGATGTCAGCGTGCCCGGCTATTGCGACCATCATTAATATTGCACTGCAATATTCAAAAATAAAATCAAAAGCGATTTACTACAGAGGCACAGAGAAAAGCTTTATTGTTGTTGATGCGCTGCAGGCGCAATCAACAAAGAAAAACTCTGTGTCCTCTGTGCCTCTGTAGTGAAATACTTTTAACCCAACAGGGCCTTTAAACCGGCCAGATGCGCCTTACCCTTATCCTGCGTCGATTTTTCCTTTAATGCCTTACCGCCCAGCCACTCGATATCCTCTTCCGGCAGCTCCTCCAGGAAACGGCTGGGCTCGCAGATGATACGCTCACCGTAACGTTTACGGCTCCTGGCCATGGTCATGGTCAGGCTTTTTTCAGCGCGGGTAATACCAACATAAGCCAGCCGGCGCTCTTCCTCGATATTGTCTTCCTGGATACTGGTGACATGCGGAATCAGTTCCTCTTCGAAACCGACCAGGAATACGTGTGGAAACTCCAGCCCCTTGGCCGCATGCAGGGTCATCAACTGCACCGCGTCGAGATCACTTTCATCCTGGTTGCGCTGCAGGATATCCATCAGCGATAACTGTGCCATTAACTCGGCCACGCTGGCGTCAGCGTCCTTTTTCTGCAGCCGGGCCAGCCAGTCCATCAGCTCCATCACGTTCTGCCAGCGCCGTTCCGCGGTTTCGATGTCCTTGCTCTGTTCGCGTAACCAGCTTTCATAATTAATATCATCGAGCAGCTGGCGGGTGATTTCGGTGGCGCTTTCATCTTCCGCGCGGTGCGCCAGGCGCAACAGCCAGTCGGTAAAGATGCTCAGGTTTTTATAGGCACTTTTAGACACTTTGCTTTCCAGCCCGACTTCACCGCAGGCAGTGAGCATGCTGACGCCGCGGCTGGTGGCATATTTGCCCAGCTTTTCCAGGGTGGCCGCGCCGATGCTGCGGCGCGGGGTATTGATTACCCGTAAAAAGGCGGCATCGTCATCCGGGTTCACCAGCAGGCGCAGATAGGCCACAATGTCCTTGATCTCGGTGCGTTCAAAAAAGGAAATACCGCCACTGACCACGTAGGGAATGTGCATGCCACGCAAATAGGTTTCAAATACCCGTGCCTGGAAATTACCCCGGTATAAAATCGCGTAGTCCTTGTACTTTGTCATGTTCTGGATACGGTGCGACTGCAGCTCCATGCACACCCGTTCGCCCTCGTCTTCCTCGCTGTTACACTGGATCATACGCACCGGCGAACCCATGCCAAGATCACTCCACAGTCTTTTCTCGTAGACGTGCGGGTTGTTTTTTATCAGGGTATTGGCCAGCTTTAATATACGGCGGGTTGAACGGTAGTTCTGTTCCAGCTTGATCACTTTCAGCGCCGGGAAATCCTTTGACAGCTGCACCAGGTTTTCCGGTTTGGCGCCACGCCAGGCGTAGATTGACTGGTCATCATCGCCCACCGCGGTCAGGCACTGGCGCCGGTCTGCCAGCATTTTAACCAGCTGGTACTGCATGGCATTGGTGTCCTGGTATTCATCCACCAGCAGGTAATGGATCCTGTCCTGCCACTTCTGCAGGATGTCATTATGGGTCTGGAACAGGTGTGCAGTCTGCAGAATCAGGTCATCCAGGTCGAAAGCGTTATAGGCATGCAGCTGGCGCTGGTACTGGCTGTATAGTTTGGCAATGCCGAACTGGCGGTCATCCTCCGCCACCAGTGTTGCCTCGTGCGGCATCACGCCGTCATTTTTCCACTGGCTGATCTGGTAGTGGGCCGCCTCGGCCGCGTCCAGGCCACGCTCACCGGTCACTTTCAGCAGTTCGGATAAAACCGTGATGCAATCGGCACTGGCAGATACCGAGAAACCGCTTTTATAGTCCAGCGCCGCATACTCCTTTTGCAGAATATTCAAGCCCAGGCGGTGAAAGGTCGATACCCGCAGACCCCGGCTGTGCTTGCCGCCCACCAGCTTCTTTACCCGGCTTTTCATTTCCTGCGCTGACTTGTTGGTAAAGGTCACCGCCGCAATACGCGAAGGCGAAATGCCGCATTCACCGATCAGATAGGCGATTTTCTCAGTAATCACCCGGGTTTTACCACTGCCGGCACCGGCCAGCACCAGCATCGGGCCGTCGATGGTGCTGGCTGCCTCGCGTTGCTGTGGATTGAGTCCGGGCTTGTTGTTTGGTTGCTGCTGGGAATAC
>JAJRTD010000249.1 GCA_024278435.1 Gammaproteobacteria bacterium
TATTTTGACAAGGCCATTGTAGAACCGGAAAAGATCGCCCGGGTGTTCCAGCAGTTCAAGGCCTTGCGTTTTGCCGACGAAACGGTTTATTTACGCGCCGGTTCACTGAACGTGGTCAATGGCATGGTCGGCCTGAACTTTTCCTGCGACGGTTCCCATTACATGGATTACAATGAGTTTCTCGATAAGAACATGGCATTCTGGTTTGGCGACTAAGCCGGTAGTAAAAATACAGTCGCAGAGGGCATCACTAGTATAACCCCCGGTACCGCTCCATACAGCGGGGCATGCACAGGACAAACAATGAAGTGGTGATTCATACCATGACACCGGTTGCAATCATCTGCCTGTTTACACAGCTGCGTGGTATTTTTAAAAAATATTTTTTACTACAGATTAGGGCAGGAAGCCCTTAACTAGAACAATGCAGGAGCAGTTGTCGAGACACAGAGTTTTCTTTTGTTAACGGCGCCTACGGCGCCGTTAACAATAAATAGCTTTTCTCTGTGCTCTCTGTGTCTCTGTGGTAAAAAGCTTTTGCTTTTCAACTACAACAGGCCAGTGCCGGCCGATCGGGCATTTTATCCAGCATTTTTTTATCGGAAACAAAAGGTTCTGTATGGCGAATACCATCCAGCGTTGTCTGCAGGATCTTCAGTGCCCAGTCCTGCATATCCGGGTTTATCCGGTAGAGCATCCAGGTACCATTACGTCGGGCAACCAGCACACCGGCTTCACGCAGATGTGCCAGGTGACGTGAAATCTTGGGCTGCGACAGGTTCAGCGTATGGGTCAGTTCACAGACACACAACTCACCTTCCGCCTGCATTAGCATCAAACAACGCAGGCGGGTACTGTCTGCCAGCATTTTAAAAAACACGTCAGTTTCATTCAGCATAAAACCAATGTACGTCAAAACATTTATACGGTCAAACAGTCTTCGGTAATATTATAAAAATCTGAAAGTAATGTTCAGGATGAAAAACACAAAGAAAATGGTAAAATTTCAAGCAGTACAAAGCCTGTTCAAATTTTTTCAGCTTCAATTCATCTTCTGTTTATATACTGCATAAAAACTTTATGGTGACCCATGTGATAAACCTGCAGACCACATCAAAAACTCTGGCCCTCCTTCTGCTATGTAACTTTTCAGCAGCAATTGCAGAGGAAACAGAAGTATTCAGGGACTGGTACTGGGGGAGAAAGCCCGGCATCTCATCGGTAAAATTTGATCAATACAACGAGGTATGCGGCAACTGCCACTTCCCCTACCAGCCCGGCCTGCTTCCCGCCATGTCATGGGAAAAAATCATGTCAGGCACCGACAATCATTTCGGAACAAACCTGGCTCTGCCTTCCGTAGAAAAAAGAACGGTGGCACGCTACCTGCTGGACAACGCTGCAGGACGGGTAAACGATGATATTTCAAACCGCATCCTCAAGTCGATGACATATGACCCTGTTGTTATCCGGATTACAGAAACGCCCTTTTTTATAGAGACACACAGGAAACTGCACAGCGCTGAGGCAAGCAAGGATATGGGGCGCTGCGATGCCTGCCACCAGGAAGCGTTGCAGGGGAAATACTGAAGCCTGCCGGGCTCATGTGCTACGGCTGATAAACCGGCAGCGTGATATCAACCTGGAAGCCGCCGAGCTCATCAGAACGCTGAAAGCGGATAGTGCCATGGTAATCTTTTACAATATCCGCCGTAATTGCCAGACCGAAACCATGTCCGTGAATTTTTTCATCCAGGCGTACCCCTCTTGTGCAAAGCTCATCCATCTTGTCCGGGTCACTGCCCGGACCATCATCCTCGATACGGATATGCAGACAGGAATCGACGCTGACGCTCAACCTGACCCTGTTGCTCGCCCACTTGTAAGCGTTATCAAGTAAATTGCCGAGCAGTTCAAGCATGTCTTCACGATCAACCGCGCAGCTGATATGGTCAGCAATATCAGTACTCACCACCAGTGACTTGTGGACATACATCATATCCAGTGTTTTAATCAGGGCCGGCAGGTCCTGTGAAAACAGGAACAGTGCACCGCTATGACTATGACCGGCAAGCCGGGCCCGCTTGAGGATATGATCGCTTATCTGGTAAATATCGTCCGCCTGTTTTATTAGTGTTGTTTTCACCGGCTCGGGAACATCATTCTTTTCTGTGATCGTCCTTATCACCGTTAACGGTTTCTTTATCGCATGTGCCAGGTCACTCAGGGCATCACGTGACCGGCGCAGGCGTTTTTCCAGAACAGATAACAGGTGGTTTACCTCATTGATCAACGGCCGCAATTCATCAGGCGCCGTCGTACTCAGCTTGTCCCGCTTGCCCTGCTGCAGCAGCTTCAGCTCATCATGCATCCTGTTCAGTGGCTGCAAACTCTTACGGAGAATAAGAACCTGCAATACAACCAGGACCAACAGCATGCCCAGCGCCATTGCAGCAAACCAGTATTTGAACCGGTTTATATTTTCATTGATCGGGTTAAGGTCTTCAGCAACCGCAATAGTCAGCTCGTGACCTTTTTTCTGATAACCACCCGCAATAAGCAGCAGTGACTGCTGCTCAGGACCCGGCTGCAATGTCTGCCTCTGCTTTCCGGTTGCAACAGCCGCAACCTCCAGCCTGTAATCCCACAGTGAACGCGAACTGATCGATTGATTACCGCTAAGGATAACGTAGTAATGTCCGGAAAACGGCTGCCGGTAGATAAGATCAATACGCGTTTCATCAATGGATAAAACGCCGTTACTGTCAAAGCTGACCGTATTGAGCAATGTTTCAACATCATGCTCAAGACGGGCTGCAATATACTCCTTTGCCAGAAACTGGATATTCATACTGACAAGAAGCCACAAGGCGGTAAACGCGACAATCAAGCTGAGTAACAGGCCCGCACCAAGATTTGACTGGATGGAACGCATCATCCCTTATCCACAAAAACATAACCCTGGCCGCGCCGTGTTTCAATACGCTCACTACCGATCAGCTGGCGCAGGCGGCGAACATAGACTTCGATCACGTTGCTGTCTTTCTCCGAGTCAAAATCATAGACGTGTTCCATTAGCCGCGACTTGGACAGAACATGGCCTGCGTTCAATATGAAATAACGCAACAGGCGGAACTCAACACCGGTCAGTTTATAAGTTTTACCATCCTCGGTGGTTAATGTTTGCGTTGCTTCATCCAGGGATATGCCGGCGGACTGGAGCTCTCCACCGGGTTGCTGACTGGAGCGGTGTAACAGGGCCGTTATCCTGGCCAGCAGTTCCTCGACATGAAACGGCTTGCCAAGATAGTCATCAGCACCGGCCCTGAATCCGTCAACACGCTCATGCCAGGCATTGCGTGCGGTCAGTACAATTACCGGCAAATGGTTGCCGGCAGTGCGCCAGTTTTTTAAAACATCGATGCCGTTTCGCCGCGGTAAGCCGAGGTCGAGTACAGCAACGTCATAAATCATTTCATTGCCCAGGTACTCGGCATCCACACCGTTGTCGGCCACATCAACCGCATAACCGGCGTTCTGCAGATCCTTTTTCAGCATGGCGACCAGCTCCGGGTCATCCTCTGCCAGCAGCAGGCGCATAACTAGTCATCCTCCTTTGCCGATAACAGCCGGCCGGTCCTGGCATCAATCGCAATCTCCTTAACCACACCATTGTCACCCAGTATTTCTATTTCATACACGATAAGCCGGTCTTCACTTTCCAGCTCGACCTCAAGCACCTTTCCCGGAAAAACCTGCCTGACATTTTTCA
>JAJRTD010000250.1 GCA_024278435.1 Gammaproteobacteria bacterium
GCCGTATTTTCCCCGAAGTTCGTTGCAATAGAATAACTATTACGCCTCACTTCGTGAAAGATACAACCCATTTTATCTCAGCCTGATTTTTACCCTACTTAATCAGAGTATCCCTAGTAGAGTAATGCATGGTGCAATTACCGAAGGATCCTGGTCGCTATATCACAGGGGTTAAAGATCCTTCGATTCCGCTTCGCTGCAGTCAAGATGACAGTGAAAAGTTAACGGGACGGCAGTGATATATTATATTTATTATGTGTCCGGTTTTACATGATATGTTCCGCCACTGGTTTATTTACGGGCGCCAATGCGGTATATTGCGCTTTGTTGTATGCGGCCGGGATGTCTTTCCCCTGTTATGGCTATGCTATGAAGGTCAGTTATGAGAATAAGCGGATTATGTTTTTTATTGTTATTTGCCGGCACCGCAGCGCAGGCACTGGAGCCGGTTCCGGAACCTGAAAAAGGGGTTTATACCGAGGATACCAACTATCTCACCGACCGTATTGAAAAGGTCAGGCTTGCGGAAGACAACCATATCTCGCTTATCCAGTACCGTGAAAATTACCTGGTTTATTCCTATCTGCTCAATGGCGTTAACCAGGCGCCGGTGGACAGCGCCTTTCCTGATGAGGAGCACCAGTTCCTTGACTATGAAATGCAGTTTCAGCTCAGCTTCCTGGTGCCGGTGTGGATGAATATTATGGACATGCCACTGAACCTGTATGGCGGTTATACCAACCGTTCTTTCTGGCAGCTGTTTGATAAGGAAGATTCACGGCCGTTTCGTGAAACCAACCACGAGCCGGAAATGTGGCTGTCCTGGACCTATGATCTTGACTGGGGCGAACTGAAGGCGCCGATGATATGGTTTGGCTTTCGCCACCAGTCCAATGGCCAGTACGTCAGCCTGTCACGAGGCTGGAACCGCATCTATACCCAGGCTTTCTTTAACTACAGGCACTGGTCGTCTTCGGTCATTTTCTGGCACCGGATAAAGGGTGGTTCGCCGGAAGACAAACGTTTCGATTATGAAAAATTTATCGGTAACGGTGAAGTCCGCCTCGACTATACCTTCAGGGAAAGCGAGCTGGGTATGATTTACGCCTACAGTTTTAACGGTTTTGATTACGGCTCGGTGACTTTGCAGTACAGCCATGCCATGAGTAACGCGATTGACTGGTACGTGCGCTACTTTAACGGTTACGGTGAAAGCCTGATTGATATTGAATATCGCTCAAATACCCTGAGCGTGGGTATTCTGCTTAATGAATGGTAGCCGTGGCAGCACGGAACCGGGTTCTACGTTTTCATGATGACCGACGAATAACGCTTAATTCCGCAGCGCTTTTCTCACATGCTCGCTGAACTCTTTTGCCGGCATGAAACCGACAACCCGGTAGTTTCTGCGCTCTATACCATCGGCACCGAAAAACATAATGGATGGTGGGCCGATAATGCCGAAGTGTTTGTACAGTTCGGTATCCATTTCATCATTGGGCGTAACATCGGCCTGTAATAAAACCACCCCTTCCAGTGCTTTCTGTACAGCAGGATCGGCGAAAGTTAATACTTCCATTTCCTTGCAGGAAACACACCAGTCGGCATAGAAGTCCAGCATCACCGGTTTTCCGGCGGCCCTGGCTTCTGCCAGCGCAGCGTTTAAACCTTTCACGCCCTTGATCTGTTTGAATTCAAGATGGGCCACCTGCTGCTGTGCCGATGAACCGCCGACTGCCAGACCTTTTAACGGCTGGAACAGGTTGCGGTTACCGCTGGCCAGACCCAGCAGGATAATAATACCGTAAACCAGTAACACCATGCCGATGCCTTTCCACAGCTTTCTCCAGCCGCTGCTGCCTGCCGGCAGGCTGTCAATGGCGCCCATGTAGATGGCGGAAACAATGATCAGCGCGGCCCACAGGAACATGGTGGCGGCAACCGGGGTGACCCGTTCCAGCAACCAGATGGCCAGACCCAGCAATAACACACCGAAAACGGCCTTGACCGCATCCATCCACGCGCCGGCCCTGGGCAGCAGTTTGCCGGCCGAGGCACCGATTAATAATAATGGTGCGCCCATGCCCATGCTCAGGGCAAACAGCGCCATACCGCCGAGCACGGCATCTCCGGTTTCGGCGATGTAAATCAGGGCGCCCACCAGCGGCGCGGTGACACAGGGGCCGACAATCAGCGCCGAGAGGAAGCCCATAATGGCAACACCGGCAATATTGCCACCCTGCTGGCTGTTGCTGATGCTGGTCAGTTTGCTCTGGATGCTGGCGGGCATTTGCAGATCATAGAAACCGAACATGGAGAATGACAGGGCAACAAAAAGAGCGGCAAAACTGCCGATAATCCACGGGTTCTGGAACCAGGCCTGGATGTTTTCGCCGGACAGGCCAACCAGTATGCCGACGATGGTATAAGTCGCCGCCATGGCCAGTACATACACCAGTGACAGGTAAAAGGCCTTGCGCGTGGAAATGTCTTCGCCCTGGCCGACAATAATGCCGGATAAAATCGGAATCATCGGGAATACGCAGGGGGTGAAAGCCAGCAGCAAGCCGGCACCGAAAAAGATCAGCAGGGTCAGCCAGGTATTGCCGCTGCGCAATGCATTGGACATTTCATCCTGTTCGGAAACCGGTTCGGCCAGGCTTGCTGCGGCTGTAGAGCGCGCTGCCTGCTGTGCAGCAGCAGCTTCGGCGGCGGAGACGGGTGATAATCTGACGGTAAACTTGCGGGTTTGCGGCGGGTAGCAGATACCGGATATTTCAGAGCAGCCCTGGTATTTGACCTTGAAAGTAACTTCTTTGTCCCCATTACCCGTATATTGGTATGGCAGGGTAGCTTTGGCAAAGTCATGAAACACGTAAAGTGTTTTATTAAAGATGGGATCATCCTTTGCTTCACCCTGTGGTGTAATCAGCGGTTGTGAAACCACGTTGCTGTCATCTGTGGTAATCTGAATTTTGTCGCGATACAGGTAATGGCCTTCGGCAATTACCCAGTTAACATTAAACTGTCCCGGCTGTGAGTCGTGACTGATTTGAAATGCGTCGTCAGGATCGAGAATATCATCCTGCCCTCCACCCAGGCTGTCTAATAGATTAAAGCTCTGCTCGGCATGGACGGGTAAAGCCGGTGCCAGGCTGATGCCAAGCAGCAGTAACAGGGAAAGTGTGGATTTTATTATCTTGGTCATATTGATGGCCATCTGGATGGTAAAAGGTAATTAACGCTTAGACAGACTTATTCCGCCAGGTTCAATAAAGCCGGCAGTGTCTCTGCAACTTTAGTGTATATGAAAGTGTCTGTAATACTATTAATAGTATCTTAAAAAAAGTAGAAAGAGTAAATATGATCAGAAGCTGGCCCCTGTTGTTTATTATCATTCCCCTGGTGGAACTGTATTTGATTATTGTCGTGGGGGAACAGATTGGTGCCCTGTGGACCGTGCTGCTGGTTATTATGACGGCGGTAATCGGGGTTAACCTGCTGCGTTTTCAGGGCATGAGTACCCTGGCCCGGGCGCAGCGTAATATAGCGCAGGGGCAGATACCGGCGATGGAAATGATGGAAGGTGTGGCGCTGGCCGTTGCCGGTGTGCTGCTGATCACCCCGGGATTCCTTACTGACAGCATTGGTTTTTTGTTGCTGATCCCCGCCAGCCGGCACGCCATCATCCGTTATATGATGGCGCGGACGACCGTACAGACCCATTATACCGGGGTTCATGGCAGCTATCAGCAGCACCGCAGGCCGGGGGAAGAGCCGCAGGATGACGAAAAGCCCAGGGTTGGGCGCACCATTGAGGGTGAGTACCGCCGTGAGGAATAAAAAGTTGGCAGTTTTCAGTAAAAGCTCGACAGCGTTGCTGTCGATGCTAGGGATACTCTGAATAAGTCCTTATCTGTCATCCTGAGCGCAGTCGAAGGATCTTGAGCCACTGAGCAATCAATTACTTACGGAGAAAAAGATTCTTCGCTGCGCTCTGAATGACACTTGTTCAGAGTATCCCTA
>JAJRTD010000251.1 GCA_024278435.1 Gammaproteobacteria bacterium
CGCTGCCACCGCCTTGACCGATTCAAAATCGCCGCGACTGGCGATGGGAAATCCGGCTTCAATCACATCTACGTGCATTTTTTCCAGGGCTTTGGCAATACGCACTTTTTCATCTTTTGTCATGGAAGCGCCGGGGCTCTGCTCGCCATCACGCAAGGTTGTATCAAATATAATCAGCTGATCATTATTGTGGAATTCATTACTCATGACTTGACCTTCAAATCAATAAACTTGGGTATCTACAGGTTGAGCGCGTATTCTCCTCGCCAGGAATTATCTGTCTGCCCTAGGGCAGGAGGAGTAAAAGAGAGTCTAACAGGAATGCCACAGGCAGTGCGGACACATTGGCAATGCGCGCAGTCGTAAAAACAGCTTGTGGTTGGAAATGATTCATAGCTGTAAAGACTATAACGGTATCAGTCAGGATTTACAAGCCCTGCTCGCTACTGTGACGACTCCGGGCTATTCGGTTTGCCGCGTTTTTTAAAACGGCGCAGAATACTGACTACGGGTCCGGACAGGGCATAAAGCATAAAGCAGCCAAACAGGGTAATTGGCGGATCAATTGCCGCAAACACAAAAATCATTACCACAACAAACATCGCGATAAACGGCACTTTATTATGGAAGTCGATATCCTTGAAACTGTAATAGGAAACGTTGCTCACCATCATTACACCGGCAAACACAATAATCAGCCATGAAATAATGGAGACATCCTCACCCTTGATGCCGTTGTCAAAACAGGCCCAGACAAAACCAACCACTACCGCGGCAGCCGCCGGGCTGGGCAAGCCCTGGAAATAACGCTTGTCGGTATTACTGGCCCTGGTATTAAACCGCGCCAGGCGCAGGGCACCCGAGGCAACATACAGGAAAGCCGCCAGCCAGCCCAGCTTGCCCCAGTGCCAGCTGACATTAACCAGTGATGACAGCGACCATTCATACATCACCAGTGCCGGCGCCAGGCCGAAGGAACTCATGTCGGCAAGGCTGTCGTACTCGGCTCCGAATTCGCTTTGCGTATTGGTCATGCGCGCCACCCGGCCATCCAGCCCGTCCAGAACCATGGCAATAAAAATGGCAACGGCAGCCTGTTCGAACTTGCCCTGGGTGGCCGCCACGATGCCGTAAAAACCGGCAAACAGCGCAGCGGTAGTAATCAGATTGGGCAGCAGGTAGATGCCCCGCCGGCGTTTTTTAACGGGTTGATTTTCGGTTTGATTTTCGGGTTGTTCCATATCGCTAAGAATAGCCTAGTCATGCTACGGCGTCTAATTAAATACGCCTTCGGTCATTAAAAACAAAAAAGGCGAACCTCATTGAGGTTCGCCTTTTTAAGCGTAGTCGCTGGATAGCAGCACCCGAAACAGGGACTGTATTCCAGAATATATCTAACGCTTGGAGAACTGGGTTGCGCGACGTGCTTTGCGCAGACCCACTTTTTTACGTTCGACTTCACGGGCATCACGTGTCACAAAACCTGCTTTACGTAATGGACTGCGTAAACTTTCATCGTATGAAATCAGTGCACGGGTAATACCGTGACGGATCGCACCGGCCTGACCTGAAATACCACCACCGCTGACGGTGACTTTCAAATCAATATTGCCCATCATCTCGACCAGCTCTAAAGGCTGACGAACGATCATCTGTGCTGTTTTACGGCCAAAGAAAACATCCAGTGGTTTACCGTTGATAACGATGTCACCTGCACCTGAACTTAAGTAGACTCGTGCACTTGATGTTTTGCGTCGACCGGTTGCGTAATATTGTTCTGCCATGAGTAACTCTTATCTGTCTCAGTTAATTTCGAGAGGTTGTGGCTGCTGAGCCGCATGCTGGTGCTGTGGACCGGCATAAACTTTCAGTTTACGGTACATAGCACGACCCAGTGGATTCCTCGGTAACATGCCTTTAACCGCAATCTCGATAACGCGTTCCGGAGAACGTTCGATCATATCGCTGAAATTGGTTTCTTTCAGTCCACCCATGTAACCAGAGTGACGATAGTACATTTTGTCTTTGGCTTTATTACCGCTAACACGTACTTTCTCGGCATTGATTACAACGATGTAATCGCCTGTATCTACGTGTGGTGTGTAAATTGCTTTATGTTTGCCGCGTAAACGACGTGCAATTTCAGTTGCTAATCGACCCAATGTTTTACCATCGGCATCAATCAGGAACCAGTCACGTTTTACGTCATCAGCTTTTGCGCTTATGGTTTTCATCACAAATCCGGTGTATCTGAATAATATATGAGTGTTCTTCAGGCATCGATACAGCCGATGCCCGACAAAGAGGCGGAATATTACAGGCAATCGGCCCTGCAGACAAGCCTAAACTCCCTTTATTGAGTAAATTATTCAGAAAAACCGGCTGATTGATCCTGATTCATCATAAAGCGCCGGTTAACGGCCTGTAGCGACGTGATATTTGCATCCCCCCGGGTACCCGCCCTGGCCAGAAATCAGGCAAAAAAAAGCGCGGATAAAAATCCGCGCTGAAAATTACCACCAAAGGGAGGATGGAGGAAATATGAAAAAAAGACTCAATTGCATAAATCTATATAAGAATATTATAATATATCCACTTAACTGTCAAGACACAAAACCCGAATCTTTACACAAACAATATAAGTATTTATATTTCAATAACTTAAACAAAATACC
>JAJRTD010000252.1 GCA_024278435.1 Gammaproteobacteria bacterium
AAGCAATAAACAAACGTAATCTTTTATTAAAAAAAGCAAGGCGAAAGCTTTGCTTTTTTTATGCCCGGTTTCACTGCTGTCCCGTTAACCTGGCACTGTCATCCTGAGTGTAGCGAAGCGGAACCGAAGGATCTTAAACCCCGCATGATACGGCGCTTAAGATCCTCGGTAATTGCTCCTGCATTACTCTACTACCGTCCATCCTTGGACATATTCGACTTCACTTCGTTACGCTCAGGATGACAGTGCCAGGTTAACGGGACAGCAGTGACCCGGTTTATATTTTAAAACCAGCAGTCTTTTCCTATACAATACACGGAACCCGGTGACGACAAAACGGTCATTTATACAATGAAAAAAACAATCATTTTTATTCTGCTGCTGGTCCTTGCCGGTGGCAGCGGTTTTGCCATGCACCGCTATCTCAACCAGCAAAAGGATTCGGCTAACCCGATAATCGGTCAGCCACGCCCGGAATTTGCCGCCCCGGATGCAGACGGCGATTACCAGAACATTAAACAGTGGGATGGCAAGCTGGTGCTGCTCAACTTCTGGGCCACCTGGTGTCCGCCATGCAAGCATGAAATTCCGGCATTTATTGAACTGCAGCAGGCCTACGGTGAGCAGAATTTTCAGATTGTCGGCCTTGCCATCGACGACGAGGACGCGGTAAAGGAATATGCCGAGCAGATCGGCCTTAACTATCCCACCATGGTGGTGCAGCAGGCAGGCGTTGAACTGGCCAGTCGTTATGGCAATACCACGGGCGCTCTGCCCTACACCGTAATCATCAGCCCCGATGGTAAAATCAGCCATACAATCACCGGAGAACTGAGCAAAAAACGCGCTATGGAGATCCTCGAAGCCCATGGCATCAATCTGTAAATCGAGCAATTTAACGAAATTCGCTACAAATTCGCCGAAATTAGTGGACTTTTAGCTGATTGTTATGCAGAATTATCAGCAAATAATAATATTCGTCTGAAAAGACTGACAAAAACACCACAATGCCCGATTTGCTCGTTATCAATGGCCCCAACCTCAACCTGCTAGGCAGCCGCGAACCTGAACATTACGGTTCTGACACGCTGGACAGCATTAACGAGAAACTGTCGCAAATCGCTTCTGATAACGGGCTTTCCCTGCAAAGCCTGCAAAGCAATGCTGAAGCGGCGTTAATCGAGGCCGTGCATGAGGCTGCTAACAGCAAGGTGCGTTTTATCCTGATTAATCCGGCAGCGTTCACCCACACCAGTGTGGCGCTGCGGGACGCTTTAAGCGGTGTTGATATCCCGTTTATCGAAATTCATTTATCCAATATTCACGCCCGCGAAGCGTTTCGCGAGCATTCCTATTTTTCTGATATTGCTGCCGGTGTTATCTCCGGCCTTGGCGCCCAGGGTTATGAACTGGCGCTACAGGCGGCAATCAAACAATTACAACAGGGCTAAGGCCCCAAAGGTATATTCTGATGGATATTCGCAAAGTAAAAAAACTGATCGAGCTGCTGGAAGAATCCGGTATTGCTGAAATTGAAATTAACGAGGGTGAGGAATCTGTCCGTATTTCGCGCTATTCAACCACTGCGCCGGCACCGGTTCAGCAGTTTGCCCCGCCACCGCCACCACCCGCGCCTGCAGCCGCTGCACCGGCAGCCGCCGCCACGGAAACCGCAGCGGAAGAATGCGCCATCACCGGCCACACCGTGAACGCACCGATGGTCGGCACCTTCTACACCGCGGCTTCACCCGGGGCTCCGGATTTTGTAAAAGTGGGCGACTCGGTCAAGGAGGGTGACACTGTCTGCATTATTGAAGCCATGAAAATCCTTAACCAGATTGAAGCCGACAAGTCCGGCGTGGTTAAAGCCATACTGGTTGAAAACGCACAGCCGGTTGAGTTCGGCCAGCCGCTTATTGTTATCGAATAAGGCACAGTCATATGTTATCCAAAGTTGTTATCGCCAACCGGGGCGAAATTGCATTACGCATATTACGTGCCTGCCGTGAGCTCGGTGTCAAAACCGTGGCTGTACACTCTGAAGCGGATCGTGACCTGAAACATGTACGGCTGGCAGACGAGTCCGTCTGTATCGGGCCGCCACCATCAGACCAGAGCTATCTTAACGTGCCCGCTATTATCAGCGCCGCAGAAGTAACCGACGCCGTGGCCATCCACCCGGGTTATGGCTTCCTGTCAGAGAATGCGGATTTTGCCGAACGTGTTGAAGACAGCGGTTTTATTTTTATCGGCCCGTCATCGAAATCCATCCGCACCATGGGCGACAAGGTCGCCGCCATCGAAGCCATGCAGGAAGCCGGCGTGCCCTGTGTTCCCGGTTCAGACGGCCCACTGGGCGATGACCCCGAAACCAATATAAAACTGGCCAAGCAGGTCGGTTACCCGATTATTATCAAGGCCGCCGGTGGCGGTGGCGGCCGCGGCATGCGCGTTGTGCACACCGAGGCAACCCTGCAGAATTCCATTGCACTGACCAAGCAGGAAGCCGGCACCTTTTTCGGCAACAGCATGGTCTACATGGAGAAATACCTGGAGACCCCTCGCCATGTTGAAATCCAGGTGCTGTCCGATGGTCAGGGCAATGCCATTCACCTCGGCGAACGTGACTGCTCCATGCAGCGCCGCAACCAGAAAGTAGTGGAAGAAGCGCCGGCACCGGGAATAACCGAAGAGCAGCGCCAGAGAATCGGCATGCGCTGCGTCGAAGCCTGCGTCAAAATGAACTACCGGGGCGCCGGCACCTTTGAGTTCCTCTACCAGGACGGCGAGTTTTATTTTATCGAGATGAACACCCGTGTTCAGGTGGAACACCCGGTTACCGAAATGATTACCGGCGTAGACATTATCAAGGAACAGCTCTACATCGCTTCCGGTGAACCGTTGCGTTACAAGCAAAGCGACATTGAGATCCGCGGCCACGCCATCGAGTGCCGCCTGAACGCCGAGCACCCGAAAACCTTTATGCCCTCACCCGGCAAGATCGAACGTTACCACCCGCCCGGCGGTCCCGGTATTCGTATCGACACTCATATCTACGGTGGCTACACCGTGCCACCGCATTATGACTCCATGATCGGTAAACTGATTTCCTATGGCTGTGACCGCGAAGTTGCCCTGGCACGCATGCAGGGTGC
>JAJRTD010000253.1 GCA_024278435.1 Gammaproteobacteria bacterium
CTGGATATGGCAAAAGGCCAGGTCGTACAGGTTGGCGAAATCAGCAAGGCCGAGGTCCATGAAATTGGTGAATATATAAAGCGTGACATCAACGATGCGGCTGAATATATGATGGAGGCCAGTGCCGAATTCTGTGACTGGCTGATGCTGGACATCGAGGTCGTCGAACGCAAGGTAATGGAGCTGTTCCTGTCCGTTGCCGACCACACCCGTATCGAGCTGCAGCAGTTCCAGCAGCGAATGCCGGCAACTGAGCAGGGGGCGCGTGAGCAGGATCCCGGCGAACAGACCACGATCTACAAAAGCGGCGAAATCACCTGCCCCGGCACCCTGATTTGTGAAAACTGCGGCAAGATAAAAGCCTTTTTCAGCTGCGATGCCATCAGCAACTGCCGTAAATGCGGGCATGAGCGTTTTATACGACGCCATCAGAATAAGGATTAAAGTTTTATTTACCATAGAGGCACAGAGGACACAGAGAAAAGCATTTTGCTGTTACCAGCGCCGCAGGCGCTGTTAACAAAATAAACACTCTGCGTCCTCTGTGCCTCTGTAGTGAACTGCTTTTAACCGTCAGAAGATCGCCTTCCTCTATAGGCAAAACCCAGCAATATCAGGGCACACAAGCCAACTATCAAGCCGTCACCCCAGCGTACAAACGGCGTTGCGCCAGCCAGCGGCTGCACCTGCGCTTTTAACACTCCGGTTTCAAACTGCGGCAGCCGGCTGATAACTTCACCGTGCGGCCCGATAAAGGAGGTAATCCCGGTATTGGTGGCGCGAATCATGTAACGCCCGGCCTCCAGAGCGCGCATACGGGCAATGGCATGATGCTGATGCGGTTCGATGGAATCCTCAAACCAGGCATCGTTACTGACATTCACCAACAGGCCGGCTTCGGGCAGGTCCCTGATCACATCGCGGGCGAAGGCTTCCTCGAAACAGATGGAGATGCCCACTTTTACCCCGGCCACCTGCAACAGCGGCTGGTCATCATCGCCGGAAATAATGTCCGACATCGGGATCTTGACGAAACGGTTAAAAAACTCGATAAGAAAACGCAGCGGGATATATTCACCCAGCGGCACCAGGTGACGCTTGTTATAGACACTGCCGTCAATCGTCATCACACTGTTCAGTACCCGACCTTCCCTGTTTTTTACAAAAATACCCAGCAGCAAATCGGTATTACGGGCAGCCATCTCGGTACGCAACTGCTGCAGATATGGCTGCACCCGGTAGCGATAATCGGGAACCGCGGTTTCCGGCCAGACGATCAGATCCACATCCTTTTGCGCCAGTGACATATCCCGGTAAAGCGCCTTCGTCGGCTGCTTCATCGCATATTTCCACTTGTCTTTTTGCGCAATATTGCCCTGGATAATGCTTACCGATATCGGGCTGCCCTGTGCCTGCGTCCAGCTGACATTTTTCAGCAGACCGCCTGCCAGCCATAAAACCGCCACTGACAGCAACAGAACGATGCGCTGTTTTGGCGGAGACGGTTTTAGCAGCAGGAGAATTATACCGGCGGTTAGCGCCACCAGCCCTCCCACGGCATGATTGCCCAGCAGTGGCGCAAAACCCGATAAGGGCTGATCAATCTGGGTGTAACCGGTTTGCATCCAGGCAAAACCGGTCATCACATAACCCTGCAACCACTCGAACACCACCCAGGCAGCCGGGTAGAAAACAATAAAGCGCAATACCGTGCTGTCCGGCAGAAAACGGTTGACGGTATAGACCGCCAGTGCAGTATAAATGCTTAGATAGCAGCACAGCAGGAAGATAAGAAGAATGGCAAAAACAGCCGGCGCACTGCCATGCACATGCAGGCTGAAATAAATCCAGCTGACGCCGCTGCACTGCAGGCCCAGCCCGAACAGCCAGCCACTGACAGCCGCCTGTTTTGCCGGCAGCCGGTTCCACAGGTAAAAGGCCAGCGCCATAGTAACGAACACCAGCCAGCTTAAATCAAAGGGCGCAAAGGCCAGCGTGGTTAAAGCACCGGCCAGCACGCTCAACAGCGGCCAGAATTTCTGCTGCAGGCGCTGCAAGATATTATCCATTATTGACCTGTTTCATGCCGTCCGCAGCCCGTCATCCCTGCCCGGCTTTTATGCTTCATTATCAATGCCGGCATCAGCACTTGTGCTGCTGCCTTCATCGGTAGTGTTATCCGACAGCAGGCTTACCTGCAGGGTATTGATGCGCCGCGAGTTGGCGCTGACCACCTTGAAGTGAAACGGACCGATGGTGACTTCTTCACCCCTGTCCGGCAGATGCCCCAGCTCGGAAGTAACCAGGCCGGCAATGGTTTCTACCTTGTGGTGACTCAGCTTCGAATCAAAGTGCTGGTTAAACTCATCAATCGGGGTCAGACCGCGAACACTGTAACGCTGCAAACCGCTGCGCCGAATATTGGTAACATCCGCCGCATCATGCTCATCATCAATCTCGCCGACAATCTGTTCCAGCACGTCTTCAATAGTCACCAGGCCGGCAACACCACCGTATTCATCGATCACCATGGCCATGTGGTTACGGCTTTCACGGAAGTCTTTTAACAGCACGTTCAGGCGCTTGCTCTCCGGTACAAAAACTGCGGTACGCAATATGTCTTTTAACTCGAAAGCCTTGCGGCTTGCTTCATCGTGATAATGGGTCAGGTCTTTTGCCAGCAGAATACCGACTACCTGGTCAATACTTTCATCAACCACCGGGAAACGCGAGTGCCCGGAATGCGCTACAATGGCCAGCATTTCCTCGACACTCATGTCTTCCTGCACCACCACCATGTGTGAACGCGGCACCATGATATCGCGCACCCGCATTTCCGATACCTGAAACACTCCCTCGATCATGGTCAGTGCATCAAGGTTGATAATGCCCCTGCGTTGTGCATCACGCAGGTGCTGCAACAGTTTTGCACGCTCGTCCTCGGGCTTACTGAACTTTTCTTTTAAGGCACTGAACCAGCTTTTTTTACGGGGTTTGTTCATTGTTTTTTTATTATGCGGCGGTTGATTGGTAGGGGTTGGGAAATCCCAGTTGCCCGAGGATTTTTATTTCCAGCTGTTCCATCTGTTCAGCTTCATTGTTTTCAATGTGGTCATAACCCTGCAAATGCAGCATGCCATGAACCACCATATGCGCCCAGTGTTGCTGCGCGGTTTTACCCTGTTGTTCCGCCTCGTGGTTAATCACCGGGGCGCACAGGATTATGTCACCCAGCAGGCAGAGATCAACATCCGGCGGAGACATCATGGGAAAAGACAAAACATTGGTGGCTTTATCCTTGTGGCGGTATTCTTTGTTGAGTTGCTGAACTTCGTCAGCCGTGGTCACCCGCAGGCTGGCAATGGCCGGGGTGTCTTCCAGGTAGGCAGCCGCTGCCCAGGTTTGCAGCAGGCCCGGTTCGGGAACGTCATCGTCGCCCGACCCGGGCGTTTCGTCAACGCCGCTTTCTGCAACGTGGCCGGCAACCAGGTCTTCTGCAATTGAAACTTCGACACTAACTGACATGTTATTCAAATCCGTTAAAAGGTTTATGCCGATTCATCTTTTTCATACGCATGAA
>JAJRTD010000254.1 GCA_024278435.1 Gammaproteobacteria bacterium
TCCATTTCAACCATGGAAATGATACTGATTGATAAACACGGCAATAAACGCGTCAGGAAAATGAAAAACTACTCCATGGACAAGGAGGATCGCACCCAGAGCGTTATCTTTTTCCTGTCGCCGGCCGATGTCAGAAACACCGCCTTCCTGACCTACGATTACAATGACTCTGCCAGGGACGATGACCAGTGGTTATACCTGCCCGCCCTGAAAAAGACCAAACGTATTGCATCAAGTGACAAAAGCAGTTCGTTTATGGGTTCTGATTTCACCTACTCGGACATGACGTCACGTGACATTAATGACTACAATTATCGTATTGCCAAGGAAACCAGTGTCCGCGGCAAAAAGGTATGGGTAATGGAAAGCATTCCAAAAACCGAAAAAACCATTGATGAAACCGGTTATACCAAGTCCTATATGTTTGTGCGCCAGGACAATTTTGTTGTGGTTCGCGCCCTTCATATCCTCAACGAAGGCGGCAAGAAAAAATACCTCGATGTAAAAAAACTGGAACTGATAGATGGCATCTGGGTGGCCACCGAAATCGAAATGAAAACCACGCAGAACAAGGCCACCCTGCACAAAACTATCCTCAAGCTGGATAACGTCAAGTTTAACCAGGACCTGGATGATGATTTCTTTACCGTGCGCCGCATAGAGAAAGGTATCTAGGATGCGCGCCCGGCAGGCCCTTTTAGCGTTATCACTTCTGCTACCTGCATCTGCAGCGATAGCTGTAGACGAGCTGGACGAGTTGCTGCAGGGCTTTGATGACCCTGCACCGCCAGCCACGGACAGTGCCGCCGGCAACCAGGATGACGGCCTGAGTGACCTCGATGAAAGCGGCTTTGATGACAACAGTAGCCAGGTTTCCGGAACGGACAGCCCGGTACCGGCGCAGACAGAAAAACCGCCCTGGTACAGCTTCAGTGGTTACACATCGTTTCTGGGCGCTTATAACTACGCACAGAAAAATGAAAGCATTGTCGCCCCCGGTGATCAGCCGATGGACTTCAGCGGCCTGTCCCGTGCCAGGATCAAGGGCGGTCTGACACTGGATATGAAACATGGCGACAACTGGCGTTCCAAAATTGAAATACTGGCCTGGTATGATGCCGCCTGGGCAATTAACGGCCGGGAAGATTATACCCGGGATGTGCTTGATAACTATGAATCGTTTACCGATCTCAAGGATGTCTATATCCAGGGCTCACTGAACAAAAATCTGGATCTAAAGTTTGGCCGCCAGGTAGTTATCTGGGGGAAATCAGACAGCATACGCATTACCGATGTCATCAGCCCGCTGGACAACCGTGAGCCGGGAATGGTCGACATTGAAGACCTGCGCCTGAGTGAAGTCATGACGCGGCTGGACTATTATTTTTCGGACTGGGGATTAAGCGCCATTGTCATTCATGAGCCACGCCTTGAAATCGAACCGGCTTTTGGCGGTGACTACCGTCCCAGTGATATCTTTGGCGCACCCATTCCCTATTCCCGGTTTCCTGACAGAACCGATCCGCAGTGGAATCTCGATAACACCCAGTACGCCATGAGCCTGGACGGCCGTTTTACTGGCTGGGACCTGTCCTTTTATGCAGCCAATGTTTTCGACAATCGTTTTGATGTCGAACTGGTCGATGGCAGTCCCGTGCGTTACTACGACAAAATCAACATGATCGGGGTCGCAGGCAACGTGGTTTCCGGCAGCTGGTTGTTCAAGGCTGAATCGGCCCTGGTGAATGATATCAACTACCGCAGCACCGGCAGAAAAAACCGGCTAGACGCGCTCATCGGTTTTGACTACACAGGTATCAGGGACACGGTGCTGTCACTGGAACTGGCTGACCGCCACATTTTTGATTATGAAGAAAAAATGCTCACCCTGACCCTGCAGGAAGCCGCTGCCAGCAATACCTTCCCCGATTTTGTTCGCCGTGACAGTATACAAATGGCTTTTCGCTCGTCCTACAGTTTTGATCATGACAATGCCACCGTCAGCTATTTGCTGTCCCTGTCGGGCGGCAACGGCCCCGGTGACAGTTTTGACGGCGGCTTCCAGCGCCTGTGGATAGATTACAAATACAACGACGCCGTTTCATTAAATGCCGGCGTCGTTGATTACATCGGCGGTAACAGCCTTATTCCGTTTTATAACGCCATTAAAAACAACGACCGGGTATTTGCCGAAGCCCGATACAGCTTCTGATACCCGCTGTTAAGAATCACAAGACTATTTAAATTCAGAGAGCCATCAATATGAAAATCTTTCACCCGAACAGGTTAATACTGACCATTGCCATGATTATCAGCAGCCAGCTGGCTGCTACCGAGGCCATAGCGCAACCCGCTGCTGAACCGGAAGAACCACTGGTACTAAGAAAAATCATGCAGGACATGGGCAGAAACATGCAACAGATTGCCGACGGCATTTCCCGCGAGGACTGGCAGCTGGTGGAAAAAAATGCCCTGCTGGTCGCTGACCATCCGCAACCACCGTTGTCCGAAAAAGTCCGCATCATGGCCTACTTCAATACCGATATGAGCAAGTTTAAAAGCCATGATAAAAAGACCCATGACACGGCACGGCTACTGAGCCAGTCAGCCGCAGACAGGGACGGTTTTGCCGTGATCTCGGATTTCGCTAGCCTGCAACAGAGCTGCCTGTCCTGCCACCAGCGTTTCCGCAAACCTTTTCAGCAGCATTTTTATGGAAAAAACTGATCCCACTGTAACAATATATACAGGGCAGATCATTCATGACCTGAAAGCCGGCCGATGCGGTAATGTATCGCGTACAGAACAATGGCCACAATAATAACAGCCGTTATTATCTGAAAAAATTCAAAAGTGCGGTTGACCCAGAAACCGGTTACGATGTGTCCCGCACCCAGGTAGAGCAGAACCCACAGGCAGACGGCCAGTGTGTCGAATACCATAAAGGTGCGCAGTTTTACCCCAAGCAGGCCGGCAGCCATCGGTATGGCAGGATGTATCAGCCAGGCAAAACGCCCCAGGAACACGGCAACACCGCCGTGACGGCTGACCAGATTATTGGCGAACTTGATAAACTGCCGGTGCCGGCTGCGCAACAATGCAGGCTGCCACTCACGGCCGCCGTTGCGGCCAAACCAGTAACCCAGCATGTCACCGGACAGGGAACCGGTAACGGCATAAAGATACAGGTCCACGAAAGAACCGTTACCCGAACCTGACAGCATGCCGATAGCCGGCAGAATAAAAGCACCCGGTATCAGAAAACCAATGACCGGCAACGACTCGGCCATCATCAGCAGGATTAATGCCGGTATGGCTACCGCCTGATGCTCAGCTATGACACCGGCGATATCCATAGGCTATATCCATAGAATCGCGAAGTCAGCAGACCCCGTACCGGTATTACTTGACAACAAGCACATCACAGTGTGCCTGGTGCATGACACTGTTACTGACAGAGCCCAGCAGGCGGCCAAACCCATGCCGGCCATGGGTTCCCAGAATCACCAGGTCGGCCTCATTTTCCTGTGCCCATGAAGAGATCGCCCACTTCGGGCTGCCCCACTGCACTTCAAGCACCGCTTCCTTACCCAGCCCGGTACGCTGTGCAAAGCTCCTTATATTCACTTCCGCTATCGATTTTAATTCTTCATCAAGCTCGATATTGGCCTGTATCGGGTCATAACCCTCGGCGTAGACCGCAACATCCTCGACAATGTTTAATACCGAGAGCCGGGCGCCATACTGTTTGGCCAGTTCACCGGCGCGGATCGCCGCGCGCTCGGAATAAGGTGAAAAATCAGTCGCCAGTACTATATGTTTATATGGTTCCAAGGGTTTCTCCCTTTGTTGTTTATCGGCCTCTTCCAGCCATAGCATTGCCTGTGCCGCTTTCTCTTTTTTGAAAAATCGCATTTCGGTGCGGCTGAAAAAATTGGCCAGTACCACACCCGAGTGTTCCAGTTTATTTTCACCGACGATAGCAATACGTCTGAAGTCACGGTCATGCTGAAAATAGAAACGCATATCATCCCATGCCGCTTCCTTGTCCCAGCCCTGAAAATCATCCAGTTCCACATACAGTGATATCGCACCTGACTCGCTGATAAGGTCTTCCATAACGGGAATCAGCTGTTTGTAATCTTCATCCGTCAGCTTGCCACTCGCCTTGAACGCGAATATATTTTTATCATTAACTGGTAACACTTCAAACATTGATTTTCCTCCAGATTGCCCCCATTACTTAACAATAGATTAACGAAAAACAGAGTGCCGTTAAAACACTAATAAATCTTACCAAACAGGTTTATCATACCTTATACAGATTAACACTTGATTAAAACCGGCCATGGCAAAAAATACTGACGACTACAGCGCTCAGTCTGTCGCTGAAACCCTGAATATGCTGGATGTTGAGGCGGACCATGGCCTTAGCGACAATGAAGCCATAAAGCGTATCGAGCAATATGGCTATAACGAAATCGAAGATAAAGAAGAAACCCTCTGGCACCGTGTCTTCCGCCGTTTCTGGGGACCTATCCCGTGGATGATCGAACTGGCCGCCCTGCTCTCGGCAGTGGTGCAGAAATGGGAAGATTTCGCCATTATCATGGTCATGCTACTGGTCAATGCCGGGCTTGATTTTTTCCAGGAACACCGCGCCCTGAATGCACTGAAAGCACTGAAGGCGGGCATGGCACGTGAGGTGACCGTTTTACGCGCGGGTGTTTTCAAACGTATCCCCGCGCGCGAACTGATACCGGGCGATATCCTGCAACTGCGGATCGGCGACATCATACCGGCCGACGTACAACTACTGTCCGGCGATTACCTGCTGATCGACCAGTCCGCACTGACCGGCGAGTCACTGCCCGTCAGCCGCAAACTTAACGAAATCGCCTACGCCAACACCATTGTCAAACAGGGCGAGATGATTGCCATTGTGGTCAACACCGGTGTAAACACCAGTTTTGCCAACGTTGTCTCCCTGGTTGCCAAAGCCCAGCTGAAAGAACGCAGCCACTTCCAGAAGATGGTCATTCAAATCGGCAACTTCCTGATTCTGATTACTGTTGCACTGGTTCTGCTGATCGTAATGGTCTCGTTGTTCCGCCATGAAGACATTATCGAAATAGCGCGTTTTTCACTGGTACTGACCGTTGCCGCCATCCCCGTTGCCCTGCCGGCGGTGTTATCGGTCACCATGGCTGTAGGCGCGATGACCCTGGCCAGAAAAAAGGCCATAGTCTCCAAGCTCACCGCCATTGAAGAACTGGCAGGTGTCGATGTTTTCTGCTCGGATAAAACCGGCACCCTGACTCAAAATAAAATGCAGGTTGCCGACCCGGTTGTCATGGATGGCCATAATACGGCCGAACTGTTTATGATTGCGGCACTGGCGTCAAAGCTGGAGAATAACGACCCGATTGAATTACCCATCTTTCACTATATTGACGAACACCTGCAGAATTTTGACCTGAGCGCATTCAAGCAGACTCACTTCACCCCGTTTGACCCGGTGCGCAAACGCACCGAAGCCATTATCGAATACGACCAGGGTCACTTTACTGCCATCAAGGGCGCCGCCCAGGTGCTTATTGACATGTCCAGCCTGTCAGACAGCGAAGTGGCGAACCTGCGCCAGCTGGTTGATCAGCTGGCTTCAAAAGGCTATCGCACTCTGGCCGTGGGCAAGAAAGTTGACGAACAACCACTGCAGATTATCGGCCTGATTCCACTTTATGACCCGCCGCGGACAGATTCACGCGAGGTTATTGCCAGCATGCGCGACTACGGCGTGCGCGTCAAAATGGTAACCGGTGACCACGTTGCCATTGCAAAAGAAATCGGCCTGATGATGGGACTGGAAGGTGAAGCCATTCGCTCCCACCAGCTCAGCGGCAGTGGCAGCCAGGAATTACTGGCACTGGCATCGGCCATGGCCGCCGCCATTTATGAAAAGCTCAAAGGCGATGTCAGCCGTTCCGAAGCAAAACATTTTGCCCACGAGGTCATGGAGAAAGTACAGGAGCTCTATGACACCCGCCTGCTCGACCAGGAATTTATCCATACCCACGAATCAGCCATCATCTCCATGATCGAGAATGTCGACCTGTTTGCCGAAGTTGTACCGGA
>JAJRTD010000255.1 GCA_024278435.1 Gammaproteobacteria bacterium
ATAACCGAGCGTAAGGCCGCCGAGGACAAGATTGAACAGCTGGCCTATTATGATGATCTCACCAGCCTGGCCAACCGTCGTTTGTTACTTGACCGGCTTAACCATGAAATTTCCGTGGCGAGCCGCCATCAGACATATGGTGCACTGCTGTATCTTGATCTTGATCGCTTTAAAAACCTGAATGATGCCCTCGGCCACCCGGTGGGCGACGAGCTGTTGAGACAGGTGGCGAAGCGGCTGACAGAACTGGTGCGCAGTGAGGATACGGTGTGCCGCCTCGGCGGTGATGAATTTGTCATTATGCTGCCGGCCGGTAACAGCGAGTTGTCAAAAGCATCGATTGAGGCCAGCAATGTTGCCGATAAAATCAAGGATCAGCTGAGCGAAGTGTTTGATCTCCACGGCTACCAGTATTATCTCAATACCAGTATCGGTATAGTGGTTTTCCCTGAGGATGACGAAAGCCCTGATGACATTCTCAAACATGCCGATAGTGCCCTGTATCTTGCCAAGGCAGAGGGGCGCAATACCGCGCGTTTTTACCAGCCGGCAATGCAGGAAAACGCAGATGCCCGGTTGCAGCTGGAAAAGGATATTCGTCATGCGCTGCAAAATAATGAGCTGGTTCTGGATTACCAGCCGCAGGTCGATATAAACGGAAACATTACCGGTGCCGAAGCGCTGTTGCGCTGGCACCATCCGCAGCACGGTATTATTTCACCAGACAAGTTTATCCCGCTGGCGGAAGAGACCGGGCTGATTCTGGATATAGGCAGCTGGGTTTTGAAAACAGCAATCGAGCAGGTAAGCACCTGGCGCGAGCTTGGTATCTGCCAGAAGCAAAGAAGCCTGGCCATCAATGTGAGCCCTAGACAGTTTCACCAGGCCGGTTTTGTCGATGACATGCTTGATCTGATCAGTGCCGCTGATGTTTCCGCCGGCTGTATTGAGCTGGAAATTACCGAAAGCCTGTTAATGGAAAGAATGAGTGATGTGGTGGATAAGCTGACCCTGCTCAGAGAGCACGGTATAAGAATTGCCATTGATGATTTCGGTACAGGCTATTCATCACTAAGTTATCTGAAAAACCTGCCGCTGGATAAACTGAAAATTGACCAGTCATTTGTTCGTGATCTGGCGGTGGACAGCAGTGATGCAGCGATCGTTGATACCATTATCGCCATGTCGAAACATCTGGGGCTGAATGTAATTGCCGAAGGTGTGGAAACTCAGGAGCAACTGGACTTTTTAACAAGCAAGGGATGCGAGGTATTTCAGGGTTATTATTTCAGTAAGGCCGTATCAGCAGAGAAGATGCTGGAGATTCTGAAAAATAATTCGGTTGTTCCTCAGTAAAAACTATGATGAAGTTTACAAACAGAATATCAATAAAAAACAAAACCTATTTGCTGGTTTTGCTTAGTGTTGTTGTCGCCCTGGTGCTTTCCTTTGTTTCTGACCAGGGGCTGGATAAGATTCGTGCCGAACTGGATGACCTGATTTTTGCTACCAGAATCGAGCGTTATACCAGCCGGCTGATCATTGATGAGCAGAGCTACCGATTGAACGCCAATGGCTCGGTTTATGATCTTGAAGCAGCGAATCAGGCATATAAAAATGCGCTTGAACATGTTGATGAAATTTATCAGACGCTTGATACGATTGATGATCTGGGTGAAAGCGACCTGCTACTGGTAGGCCTGCAAAAAACCAGGCAGGCAACCGATGAATATAAAACCCTGTATTTAAAAGGTGTTTCCCTGTTAACCGGGCTAAACAAGCAGGCAGAGATTCTCGAAGCAGAGGGGGAATATATCACCCTGCAGATCCAGCAGTATGTTGAAGCCAAGAGGGTGGAGATCAGGAAATCACTGAGCCAGAAAACCATCGAGAAAATCAATAACGGTTCAAATATCTGGCAGTACACTTATGTAACCAGGCTGCATGAAAAGAAATACCGCTTAAGTCCGGATGACAAGGTGTTTGCCGCATTTAAAAAAGATTACCAGTTTATGATGAGCGAATGGCATCGACTGAAAAACATGTCGGATCAGGCGTTTGAATTCGAAAAGCTGGAAAATTTTTATAATGCAGCAAAAAAATACGAGAATGCCATGTTGATGTGGGCTGAACTTGACCGTCGGCTGGCAGCTGAAATACTGCCAAAGATGCAGCAGCTGGGTGATGGTGTTATCGCCAGCGCCATTCAGGCGGCGGAACACTCGGTTCAGCATATGGCAGAAAAGCGGAATAATATTGCGCTGACCCTGCTGGTGGTGACGGTATTGACGATTCTTCTGGGTATAATTTTTGGCGTGCTTATCGCCCGTTCAATCTCCTCAGCCGTGAGTTCTTTTCAAAACGGCCTGCTGAAATTTTTCCAGTACCTTAATAATTAAAAGCAGACGGCGCAGCCTATTCCGGTGCAGGGTCATGACGAAATTTCTGTTATGGCTGAAGTGGTTAATGACAATATTATTAAAATCCAGAACGTTCTGAAAAGAAAATCTGACTACCAGCAGGCGTTGCTGGAGTGGTCAAAGGTAAACTATCAGGATGAAAGTGTCACAATCAGCAAGGCAACAGAACTGTCGGCCAGGGCGCTGCATGTAGAACGCGTCAGCATCTGGTTATTTAACGAGGATCATACCGAGTTGATCTGCGCCGATTTATATTCTAGCGTCACATGCATGCATGAAAGTGGCGATGTGCTGACGGCCAGGGATTGCCCTGAATATTTTAAAGCATTATGTAGTGGCGAGGTTCTGGTGATTGACCATGCCAGGGAAGATGCACGTACTCGTGAATTTAATGAAAAATATCTTGAACCGCTGGATATCTACTCTATGCTCGATTTGCCGATTGTTCAGGGTGAGCAGTTGATCGGTGTGATCTGCCATGAAAAAGTCGGCGAAGAAAAAGTATGGGCGGACGACGAACAGGATTTCGCGAACTCCGTGGTGAATGCGATTTCACTGTCTCTGGAGATCAAAAAACGCCACCTTATCCAGGAGGAATTAAAGGCGCAAAAAGAAATCCTGCATCACCATGCACACCATGACTCCCTTACCGGGCTGCCAAACCGTTTTCTGTTTGATGATCGCCTGAGCCAGATTATTAAACACGCACAGCGTGACAAGACCAAAGTAGCTGTTCTGTTTATCGACCTGGATCATTTTAAAGGAGTTAATGACTCAATGGGGCACAAGGTCGGTGATGAACTGCTGAAAGAAGTAGCCAGGCGACTGCAGAGCAGGATCCGCCAGACCGATACACTGGCGCGCCTGGGTGGTGATGAGTTCACGATCATCATGAACCAGATTAAAAGTAATGATGAAGTGGTTGCGGTTACGCAGAACCTGCTTAATGTAATGAATGAATCGATAGAGCTGTTTGAGCAGTCATTATATGTCACCTTGAGCGTGGGGGTTGCAATCTATCCTGATGATGGTTTGACGCCGGATGAATTACTCAAAAATTCGGATGCAGCCATGTACCAGGCCAAGGATGATGGCCGTAATACCTACCAGTTCTATAACCAGGCGATGACGGAAAAAGCATTCGAGCGCCTTGCCATGGAGGCCAGTTTCCGCAATGCACTGCATAATGAGGAGTTTGTTGTTCACTACCAGCCGCAGGTGGATGCAAAAACCGGGCGCTTTATCGGCATGGAAGCACTGGTTCGCTGGATACATCCGGATATGGGGCTGATTGCGCCGGCAAAATTCCTGCCTTTTGCCTATGATACCGGGCTGATTATTCCGCTTGACCTGTGGGTAATGAAAACAGCCATGACCCAGGTTGCTCACTGGTATGGCGAAGGATTAAATCC
>JAJRTD010000256.1 GCA_024278435.1 Gammaproteobacteria bacterium
CTCGGCGTGGTTCGGGTGGGCATCAACCAGAGTTTTGTCATTGCCGACATACCCGGCATTATTGAGGGCGCCTCGGAAGGCGCCGGCCTGGGCATACAGTTTTTAAAACACCTGGCACGCACCCGGTTGCTACTGCACATTATCGACATTGCACCGTTTGACGGCAGCGACCCGGCGCAAGACGCCAAAACCATTATCCAGGAACTGGACAGCTACAGCCACGAACTGGTGGAAAAACCGCGCTGGCTGGTTTTAAACAAGACCGACCTGGTGGACGAAGAAGAACTGGAACAGCGCAAAAATGACATTATTGCGCAGCTGGACTGGCAGAGCCCGGTGTATACCATCAGCGCCCTGAGCAAAAGCGGAACCGACAAACTGGTATTCGATATAATGCAAAAACTTGAACAAGACCGCGAACTGGAACGTGATGCGCAGGCAGCACAGACAGACAATCAGCTAACGGAAGAATAAACCCCCATGACCACGCGTAAAACTGTTGCCGAATCAAAACGCTGGGTAATAAAAATCGGCAGCTCACTGATTACCGACGAAGGACGCGGCCTGAACACAAAAGCCATTCAGGCGTGGGCGGAACAGATCGCCCGGCTGCGCGCCACTGGCAAGGAAATCCTGCTGGTCTCCTCCGGCGCTGTCGCCGAAGGCATGGCCAGGATCGGCTGGAAAACCCGCCCCAGCGCCCTGCATGAACTGCAGGCCGCCGCCGCCCTGGGACAGATGGGCCTGATTCAGCACTTTGAAAGTTGCTTTAAACAGCACAACATCCATACCGCCCAGGTCCTGCTGACCCATGAGGATTTAAGCAATCGCCAGCGCTACCTGAATGACCGCAGCACCCTGAAAACCCTGTTAACGCTGGGCGCCATTCCCATCATCAATGAGAACGACACCGTCGCCACAGACGAGATCCGCTTTGGCGACAACGATACCCTGGGCGCCCTGGTCAGCAACCTGGTGGAGGCCGATACCCTGGTCATTCTCACCGACCAGCAGGGCCTGTATAACAAGGATCCGCGCTATAACGACGATGCCAAGCTGATCAGCCAGTCAACCGCAAGCAACCACCAGCTGCTGACCATGGCCGGCGACAGCGGCGCACTCGGCCAGGGCGGCATGCGCACAAAAATTACTGCCGCACAGTGCGCAGCGCGTTCAGGCGCCACCACCATTATCGCCTCCGGCGCGGAAACAGACATCCTGCAGAAAATTGCCAGCGGTGAAGCCGTAGGCACCTTACTGGCCGCTGATAACGAGCCGATAACAGCCCGCAAGCAGTGGCTGGCCAACCAGTTAAAAATCTCAGGCAAACTCTATCTTGATGCCGGTGCCAGCAAGGCCGTACAGCAGTCCGGTGTCAGCCTGCTGGCTGTTGGCGTCACCGAAGTTGAAGGTGCTTTTCAGCGTGGCGAGGTGGTCAGCTGCATCGGTGCAGACGGCACTGAAATCGCGCGCGGGCTGGTGAATTACGGCGCTAAGGAAAGCCGGATGATCAAGGGACAGAACAGTGAGCAGTTTGAGGGTATTCTGGGTTATGTTGATGAGGCGGAGTTGATTCATCGGGATAATCTGGTTTTATTGTAGATTGTTCGGGGTTTGGGTTTTTCTCTGATCGTAAGTTAGTTTTTAGCTCGTTTTTTCAGGGTATCCTGGATGCAGATGAACAAAAACAACCACCCACAAAAAAAGCCGGACTGATAACACCAGCCCGGCTCCCTCTATTCAATGCCCCGAAAACCGGGGAAAAGCTCTACGCCATTGAACGAATATTATTATTCATACGACTCTTATGACGCGCCGCTTTATTGGTATGAATCAAACCTTTACCTGCAACCCGGTCAATAACCGGTACTGCTTCCTTGTATGCGGCTTCGGCTGCGGCCTTATCGCCGGCTTCAATCGCATAATAAACCCGTTTGATATAAGTACGCATCATGGAACGCACACCGATGTTACGTGAACGATGAATTTCCGCCTGTCTGGCGCGTTTTTTTGCTGAAGCTGAGTTTGCCAATGTTCTAAACCGTCTTGAAAAAAGATGGCGTAGATTGCCCGTTTTTGCCCGACTTGTCAATACAAATCGGCTTTTTTCATTACCGGCGGATACAACCGGTGCTTTAGAAAATGTCCGGCAACAGGTACAATCGCGCATTCAACCGATACAGGAGACCACCCTGAGCACAAAATTACTGCGATCCACCTTCACCGTGGGCGGCATGACGCTGTTATCCAGGGTTTTCGGCCTGTTGCGCGATATTGTTATCGCTACCTATTTTGGCGCCACCGGCGGCACCGATGCCTTTCTGGTCGCCTTTAAAATCCCGAACTTCATGCGCCGCCTGTTTGGTGAGGGTGCGTTTTCCCAGGCCTTTGTGCCGGTGTTTTCCGAATACCGGGAAAAGCGCGACAAGGCTGCCCTGCAGGACCTGGTCAATCATGTCGCCGGCTCGCTGGGCGGCTTCCTGTTTGCCCTGTCGGCACTGGGCATGCTGTTTGCCCCGGCCGTGGTCTACCTGTTTGCCCCCGGTTTTGCCAGTAATGCCGACCAGTTGCATCTGACCGCCGACCTGCTGCGCATTACTTTCCCCTATATCTTTTTTATCGCCCTGGTGGCCTTTGCCGGCGGCATTCTCAACAGCTTCCACCAGTTTGCCGTGCCCGCTTTCACCCCGGTCTTGCTGAATATCAGCCTGATTGCCTCGGTGTTTTTGCTGGCGCCCTATTTTGATGAACCATTGATGGGGCTGGCCTGGGGCGTAGCCATCGCCGGCCTGATACAGCTGCTGATCCAGTTCCCGTCCCTGATAAAGCTGGGACTGATGCCGGTGCCAAAATTCAAACGCGGCCATGCCGGCGTGAAAAAAATCATCAAGCTGATGATTCCGGCCATCATCGGTTCATCGGTGGCGCAAATCAACTTGCTGCTGGATACCATTATTGCCTCCTTTTTGATCACCGGCAGCGTGACCTGGCTGTACTACTCCGACCGCCTGCTGGAGTTTCCGCTGGGGGTACTGGGCATTGCCATAGCCACCGTCATCCTGCCGGCGCTGTCGCGCCAGCATGCCCGGGAATCCAGCGAGCAGTTTAACCAGACCCTGAACTGGGCTTTGCGGCTGGTGACACTGATTACCATTCCGGCCTGTATCGGGCTGTTTATCCTGGCCACCCCGATCCTGTCCTCGCTGTTTGAATATGGAAAATTCACTGCCAATGACACCTATTTCGCCAGCCTGAGCCTGATGGCCTATATGCTGGGCCTGCCCGCCTTTATTTTTATTAAAATCCTGGCTCCCGGCTATTACGCCCGGCAGGATACCCGGACCCCGGTCCGTATCGGCATTATCGCCATGGTATCCAATATGGTAATGAATATTGCACTGGTGGTACCGATGGTCATGCTCGACTACGAAGCGCCGCACGTCGGCCTGGCACTGGCAACCAGCGCCTCCGCCTATATCAATGCCCTGCTGCTGTACCGCGGCCTGTACCGCAACGGTGTCTTCCGGCCACAGGCCGGCTGGGGCGCCTGGATATTCCGTATTATTATTGCCTCGACAGCGATGGCTGCCGTTATATTCTGGCTTAATCCGGGCGCCATCCAGTGGACCCTGTGGCAGCCTGTCGAACGCATCGCCAACCTCGCGCTTATTATTGGCGCCGGCGCGGTCGTTTATTTTGTTTTGCTCTGGTTCCAGGGATTACGCCCGGATCAGCTGAAAAAACAATCATAAAGCGCAGTTTCAGCAGTATCTGGTAGGATATGCAGCCTTGATTTTATTAATAATGTATCACTCACCCAAGATATAACATGAAAGTTATCCGTGGCTTATATAACTGCCGGCAACAGCATCAAAATGGCGTACTGACCATTGGCAATTTCGATGGCCTGCATCTCGGCCACCAGAAAATGCTGGAACAGCTGCATGCCGAGTCTGTCCGGCTGGATACCCATCGCTGCCTGATGACCTTCGAACCGCTGCCGCGGGAGTATTTCACCCCGGACAACACGGCTTCACGGCTGATGAACCGCAGCGAAAAAGTCCGCACCCTGTCCGCCTTTGACCCGGCCATCCGCCCCGACTACCTGCTGTTTCTGAATTTCAACCAGGCACTGGCCGGTATGCGAGCCACTGAATTTATTGAAAAAATTCTTATTGATACCCTGAAAATAAAGTCCCTGATCATTGGTGACGACTTTCGCTTTGGCTGTGACCGCCGCGGCGACCTTGCCCTGCTGCAGCAATACAGCCAGAAAAACCACTTCGCCATTATCAGCATTGAATCACACTGCATAGATAAACAACGGGTCAGCAGCACCCTGATCCGCGAAGCCCTGGCCAATGACCTGCTGGACGAAGCCGACAAAATGCTGGGGCGCAGTTATACCATTTGCGGCCATGTCAGCCACGGCGAAAAACGCGGCCGCAGCATCGGTTTTCCCACCGCAAATATCCATCTCAGGCGTGCAGAAACGCCACTTCATGGTGTATATTCTGTTCCCATGCACAGCCAGAAATACGGCGACATAGCGGGCGTTGCCAACATTGGCCGGCGACCGACCGTCGATGGCCAAAGGGTACAACTGGAAGTCCACCTGTTCGACTTTGATGCATCGCTATATGGCGAACAGGTCTGCGTTTCTTTCCAGCACAAAATCCGTGATGAGAAGAAATTTGACTCGTTTGAAGATTTAAAAAAACAGATACAACTCGATTGCCAGAAGGCAATCGACCAACTAAAAATGAAAAATGAAAAATGAAAAACCGTTTTTTAAAAGCCATGCCGCCTGACATGCCGCTTGAAACACTTTCCATTTTTCACTTTTCATTTTTCATTTTTCATTGATATATATGGCCGACTACAAAGCAACCCTCAACCTACCTCATACCGATTTCCCCATGCGCGGCAATCTTGCCAACCGTGAACCGGAAATGCTTAAACAATGGCAGCAAAACGGCCTGTATCAGAAAATCCGTGAAGTATCTGATGGTCGCCCGACATTCGTCCTGCACGATGGTCCGCCGTATGCCAATGGCGACATTCATATCGGTCACGCCGTTAATAAAATCCTGAAAGACATTATCGTTAAAAGCCACACCATCGACGGTTACGATGCACGCTATGTCCCGGGCTGGGACTGCCACGGCCTGCCGATCGAACTGATGGTGGAAAAAAAGATCGGCAAAGCCGGGGTCAAGGTTGACGCAAAAACCTTCCGTGAAAAATGCCGTGAATACGCTGCCCGACAGGTTGATGGTCAGCGCAAGGACTTTATCCGCCTGGGTGTACTGGGCGACTGGGACAAGCCCTATCTCACCATGGACTTTGCCTTCGAAGCCAACATCGTACGCAGCCTGGGCAAAATCATCGAAAAAGGCCACCTGCACCAGGGCAGCAAACCGGTACACTGGTGCCTGGATTGCGGCTCGGCACTGGCCGAAGCCGAGGTCGAGTACCAGGACAAGGAATCCCCGGCCATCGATGTCATGTTCACTGCGGTGAACAATGCCGACTTCGAAAGCGCCTGCCAGTTCAGTGACCCGGAAAACAAAGGGGAAGGTGATATTGCCGCCGTTATCTGGACCACCACACCGTGGACCCTGCCGGCCAACCAGGCGGTTGCCCTGCACCCCGACTTCACCTATGAACTGATCCAGGTTGAAACCGGAAACGGGCCGAAACGCCTGCTGCTGGAAAGCTCGCTGGCCGACAGCGCGCTCCAGCGCTACGGCTTTGAAGGTGGCAAACGCCTGGCCAGCTGTAGCGGTCAGGCACTGGAAAATCTGTTATTGAAGCACCCGTTTTACGACAAGCAAGTACCGGTTATTCTGGGCGACCATGTCACCACCGAAACCGGTACCGGCGCAGTACACACCGCCCCCGGTCACGGCCAGGATGACTTTGTAGTTGGCAACCGTTACAACCTTGAAGTATATAACCCGGTGGCAGGCAACGGCGTGTTCCTGCCCGACACCGAACTATTTGCCGGCGTCCATGTTAACAAGGCCAACCCGCAGATTATTGAAGTACTGGAAGATAACCACGTGTTACTGAAACACGAAAAACTCAAACACAGCTACCCCTGCTGCTGGCGGCATAAAACCCCGATCATTTTCCGCGCCACCCCGCAATGGTTTATCAGCATGGATCAGGCCGGCCTGCGCGAACTGGCCAACAAAGCTATCGCCGAAACCACCTGGCTGCCCGACTGGGGCCGGGCGCGTATCGAAAGCATGGTTAACAACCGGCCGGACTGGTGCATTTCCCGGCAGCGCACCTGGGGCGTGCCGATTACTTTATTTGTACACAAGGAAAGCGGCGAGCTGCACCCCCGTACACAGCAACTGATCGAACAGGTGGCACAGAATATCGAACAGCAGGGCATCGAGGCCTGGTTCGCCATGAGCGCCGAAGACCTGCTGGGTGATGAAGCCGCGCTTTACGACAAAACAAGCGATACCCTGGATGTCTGGTTTGACTCCGGCGTCACCCATGCCTGTGTATTAAACCACCGCAGCAAGCTGCCGTTCCCCGCTGATTTATATCTTGAGGGCTCCGACCAGCATCGCGGCTGGTTCCAGTCATCACTGCTGACCTCCACCGCGATTAACGGCGTTGCCCCCTACCGCAAAGTACTGACCCACGGCTTTACCGTCGATGCCCATGGCAAAAAAATGTCGAAATCACTGGGCAATGTGGTGGCGCCGCAGAAAATAGTCGGCACCCTGGGTGCTGACATCCTGCGCCTGTGGGTTGCCAGCAGTGACTACAGTAATGAAATGACCGTGTCCGATGAAATCCTCAAGCGCAGCGCCGACTCCTATCGACGCATCCGCAACACGGCCCGTTTCCTGCTGGCCAACCTCAACGGTTTTGACCCGGCAACTAACAAACTTGAGCACCAGGAGCTGCTGTCACTGGATCGCTGGGCCGTTGCCAAGACCCTGGAATTACAGAATGAAATCATTGACGCCTACCACGACTTTAATTTCCACCTGATCTACCAGAAGCTGCAGCATTTCTGCACCGTCGACCTCGGTGGTTTCTACCTGGATATTATCAAGGATCGTCAATACACCACGCAGAGCGACAGCGTGGCACGACGCTCTGCACAAACCGCGCTGTATCATATTGC
>JAJRTD010000018.1 GCA_024278435.1 Gammaproteobacteria bacterium
ACCCAGGATCCTTCGGCAATTGCTCCATGCATTGCCCTACTACCGTACATCCTGCACATATCGACTTCACTGCGTTACGCTCAGGATGACAAAATAGTTAAACAGCGTATTTCATGTCTTATACAGGAATATACAGCAGAAAGTCATATGGAATGCAGTTTCAAGTCAAAGCAATAATAGTTAACGGGACAGCAGTGATAAAATACAAATAAAAAAGGCCAGCATATAGCTGACCTTCTGTAATATGGTGGGCCGTGAGCGACTTGAACGCTCGACCATCGGATTAAAAGTCCGGTGCTCTACCAACTGAGCTAACGGCCCATATTCTTTGCTGTATTGAAATTCTCTCCCTGAAATTCAATTTAATATGAAGGCGCGAATCATACATGGACTGGCGCAGAAAAACAATCGCTAAACGCTAAAAATAACGCGTTGGATCACTGACACCGGCGTCTTCAAAGCCTTTTTTACGCAAACGGCAGGAATCACAACGGCCGCAGGCCTCACCCTGTGGATTTGCCTGGTAACAGGACACGGTCAGCGAATAATCCACGCCGGAACTGATACCAAGCTGTATGATTTGTGCTTTAGTTTTATCGATCAGCGGGGTGTGAATCCGCAGATAATGACCTTCCACGCCTGCCCTGGTCGCCAGGTTCGCCATGGTTTCAAAGGCCCGTATAAAGTCAGGCCGACAGTCTGGGTAACCGGAGTAATCCACGGCGTTAACCCCGATAAAGATATCCTGTGCCGCCATCACCTCGGCCAGCGCCAGCGCATGGGCCAGAAACAGGGTATTCCTCGCCGGCACGTAGGTTACCGGGATGCCTTCCGCCAGCTGCTGCGGCACCGCGATATTCCTGTCGGTCAGTGCCGAACCGGCCATTACGCCCCGGTCGATCTGCACCACCTGGTGGCTTGCGCCATGATGCTGTGCCAGCTGCTGCGCGGCCTTGATCTCTGACAGGCTGCGCTGCGCGTAATCAAAACTCACCGCGTGGCAGTCAAAGTCCCGGCTGGCCAGGGCCAGCACCGTGGCAGAGTCCAGCCCGCCGGAGAGCAGAACAATGGCTTTGGGTTTTACTGCTTCAGTCATACTCATCTCAGTCTAGACACCGGTTTTATCGCCCCAGAGGTACTTATGCAGCTGGATCTGCAGGCGCACATTCAACCGGTCCTGCAGGATCCAGCCGGCGAGATCGCTTGCCTGCAGCTGCCCCTGGCAGGCGGAGAACAGAATTTCCGCCTTGTTTTCCAGCTGGTGCAGCTGCACCAGCTGTTTGCTCCACAGGTAATCAGCCCGATCACAGATGACAAACTTGAGCTGGTCGGCTGGATTCAAAAGCGTAAAGTTATCAAAGCGGTTTTTCTCCACTTCTGCGGAGGCAGGGGTTTTCACATCAAGCACTTTTGTCACACGCGGATCCACATCAGCCACCGTAATGGCGCCACTGGTTTCCAGGGAAACATCGTAATCCAGGTCACATAAGCGCTTTAGCAGGTCAATACAGTTCTTCTGCGCCAGTGGCTCACCGCCGGTGACGGTAACATGCGGGGTATTATATTTTTCGATTACACTGACGATGGTTTCAATATCCATCCACTCGCCGCCGCTAAAGGCATAGGCCGTATCACAGTAGCTACAGCGTAACGGACAGCCGGTCAGGCGTACAAAGACCGTGGGCAGCCCTGTATTTCGCGCTTCACCCTGTAACTAATAGAATATCTCGGTTATTTTCAGGCGTGTTTTTTTATCCAGCGATTGATCGCTCATCGGATCTTTCATCAAAATCAGGAAACGTGGTTAATGTCCTTCACGCTTCATGCGCTGCAGGCGCTCATTGGCCTTTTTAGCCACGGTTGAATCCGGATACAGGGTAATGACCTGCTGCAGGGCTTCCCGTGCCGCCGACCAGTTCTTTAATTCAAAATACACATAACCGATTTTCAGGCGGGCGCCGGCATTTTTAGAACTCTGCGGATACTGTGCAATCAGCTGCTGGAAGGCACTGAGCGCTTTCTTGTAATCCCGTGACACGTAATTGGCTTCACCCAGCCAGTATTGCGCGTTGTCGGCATACTTGCTATTCGGATAATTCGCCTTGAAGTGCTCAAACGCCGCAATCGACTGTTCATACTGACCTTCTTTTAACAGCGCAAAAGCCCGGGAATAAGCCTCCTGACCATCGGCATCACCGGCTGCCACCACGACCGGCACGGCACTTTTGGATGCCCCGCTGTTTGGCGGCGGTACCGGGGCGGATATTTTCGCACTGCTGCGGCTACCGGCTTCGACATTATTGATGCGCCGATCCATATCAAGGTATAGATTGCGTTGCCGCTGCTTCATGCTCTCAAGCTCGTAATCCTGCTGTTCCAGCTGTTCACGTAAAGCCGCGATTTCTTCGCGTAAAGACTGAATGGTCTGTGTCTGCTGACGCAGCACATCCGAGTTCATCATGCGCTCCAGGCGCTCGATGCGCTGCTTCTCGCTCAGACTGGCAAGTGCACCGTCTTCTGCCAGTACACTGCCACTGAACAGCAGGACGCAAAGCGCAAGGTTGTATTTTATTGTTGTGTGTTTCATATTCTCAAAGCCTGGTTATCTGTGTTAATCATATCGTATTCATGCAGGCAGAACGGCTTACTGGTAGATAATCTCTACACGGCGGTTCAAACTCATTGATTCTTCATCATGACCGAAAGCGATCGGTTTTTCTTCACCATAACTGATAATGCTGATCTGATCTTCGCCCGCACCTTCGTATAACATCATTTGCTTGACAGACTGCGCACGCTGCTCGGCCAGGGCAATATTATATTCACGCGTGCCCCGCTCGTCGGCATGGCCTTCCAGGCGAACACTGGCAGAAGGATTAAAAGACAGGTACTTGCCGTGATGCTTGACCAGTTCAATGTAATCATCACCGACGGCATTGCTGTCGAAAGCAAAATAAATTATTTTTTCCGAAAGCACGTTATTGGGATCGTTGATGGCGTTTTTCTCATAGGAAACCAGCTTGCCGCCTTCCAGCGCAGACCCGTCGATACCGCTGCCATCGTTGATGCCACTGGCAGTGGCGCCACCGTTGGCATTTTCAGCATTATTGTCCGCTGTCGCATCGGCGTCAGGCTTGATTCTTTCACCACAGGCCGCTATGGAAAGCGCCAGTACGACTATAAAAAGTATTTTTTTCATGACTAAAACCTCGTTGTTAAATTAGTGCACATTCACTGCGTATGCCGGCAGCCGTCCTAATATCTCTTCGCCGCCCAGGAAGGCTCACGCACTTCACCTTCGGTAAATGCCAGGCGCTGCTTCTGCCGGCCATCAACAGAAACTGCAGCCAGTACCGCCTGGCGTTTTTCCTGCGAAGCAAACAGTATCATACTGTTATTGGGTGCAAATTCCGGTGACTCATCCAGCGGGCCATCGGTTAAAATTCTTGACGACTTTGTCGCCAGCGTCATAACGGCTATACGGTAAATATTACCTTCGCCATGAACATAAGCAACCAGCTTACCATCAGCAGAAACACTGGCACTGGCATTATACCCGCCTTCATAGGTTAAACGCTCGGGTTTGGCACTCGCTGACAGCGCCTGTTTATACAACTGGGGCTTACCGCTGCGACTGGAAGTGTAGATAATTGACCGGCCATCCGGCATCCACACCGCCTCGGTATCAATCGACCAGTGTTTTGTCAGCCGTTGCAGTTTATTACTGGCCAGGTGCAGAATATAGATATCCGGGTTGCCGTCTTTCGACAGGGTTATCGCCAGTTTTTTACCATCCGGTGACCACGCCGGTGAACCGTTTAAACCGGGATATTTTGAACGGCTTTTCCTGACCCCGGTACGGATATTATGGGTGAAGATTTCAGCATGGCCGCTTTCAAAAGACACGTAAGCCAGCTGTGAGCCATCCGGCGACCATGCCGGCGACATGATCGGCTGGTCTGAAGTCAGCAGGGTTTGCGGGTTATAACCATCGGTATCAGAAACCTGTAAACGAAAAGTGCTGGCTTTTTTATCACGCTTGACCGTGACATAGGCAATACGGGTATTGAATGCGCCGGGCAGGTCGGTTATATAGCTAAAGATATAATCGCTGATCTGGTGCGCGGTATTACGCAGGGTCTTTTTAGTGGCTTTAAAGCTGTAACCCAGCACCTGTTTTGCTTTTAATATATCAATCAGCCGGAACTCTACCTGGTAACGGCCATCGGCCTGCAGGGTGACGCTGCCGATCACGATATGATCCATACCGGCAATACGCCAGGTCTTGTAATGCACATCGGCCAGTGTCTGCGGTCGGGCAATCAGGTCTTTCTCCGCCACCGGGGAAAATTTTCCACTGCGCGCCAGGTCAGACATGATAATGGCGGAAACATCGCCATTAACCACCTTCGGTCCGCCCTTCCACTGAAACGGAATGACCGCGATCGGCAATGCGCCTTCAAAGCCTTCGGTAATATCAATTTTTAAAACGGCCTGTGCCGGCAGGGCAAAACCCAGGAAGAACAGGACAATAATGAATTTTTTTAACATAAATATTTATATCTCGGTCTGTATTCTGGTTTCAGTATCTATGGAACAAAACATGGTGCAATTATTCCGCACTACTTCCTTGGTTTAAAGGTAAAAAGAATTTTCCGCTCAAACACGTCAGGGTTCGGTGGCACCGGCAGTGGTGAGGCCTTGCGTACCGCCCTCTCCACAGAGCGTTGAAATGCCTTATCACCGGTGCAGGATTGCAGGACGACATCAATCACGTCACCGCTCATAGTCTGGGTCACAAACACATCACAGCTCTGGCCGACAACATTCGTCGCCGGCCGTAGCCAGTTATCATCAACTCGCTGCTTTATCAGCATAATATATTGCTCACGCAGGGTCTGCAAACGGGCGGCATACTCGGCCTGGCGTTTGGCTTCCTCCCGGCGCCGCTCCTCTTCCAGCATCTCACGCTCAAACTCGGCTTTTTCTTCCGCCCGGCGCTTGCGCTCTTCCTCTGCCAGGCGTTTTTTCTCGGCTTCGGCTGCCAGCTTTTTCTGTTTTTCCGCTTCGATACGTTCTCTTTCCTTACGCTTTTTTTCCGCTGCCAGTTTTTCCTTCTTCAGCTTTTCTTTTTTCAGGCGATCCTGTTCTTTCTTTTTGGCAATAGCCAGCTGCTTTTTCTTTTCCGCTTCTTTTTTACGCGCCAGTTCCTGCTTGCGTTTTTTTTCGGCCAGTTTCTTTTCCGCCTTTTTTTTCTTTAGTTCGGCCTGGCGTTTCTTCTCCTGTGCCTTCTTGCGCTCCAGCTCCTTTTTGCGTTTTTTCTCGGCCAGCAGTTTGTCGGCGGCCTTTTTTTTCTGCTCATCGTATTTTTTGGCATCAACTACAACGGCATCAATAATAGTGTGTTTTTTTGCCGCCGGCATGGCCGGCTTTTCATCGTCAAACAGGCTGATACTCAACAGCACCACCAGCACAACATGGAAGATAATAACCAGTGCCAGAACCTTCGGGTTACTTTTAATCTCTGACCATAAACCGGACTTGCTCATTTTTTATCCTGCTGACCCGACAACCGCTTAAGGCTGATCAGTCATCAACCCCACTTTTTCCACACCGGCGGACTGCAGTAAAACCATGGCGGTAGTAACAGAGCCGTAATTCACATCCTTGTCGCCACGAACCAGCACCGGGGTTTGCGGCTTCTGTTTTAAAATCAGTGCGATACGCCGGACAACCGTTTCATCATTGACCGGTTTTTTCAGATTATCGCCCACGTTCAGATAGTATTCGCCGGTTTTGCTGACGGTCAGAATAACCGGCTCCTGCTCCTCCGGTGGCAGCGAATTGGCTGCCACTTTGGGCAGCTCGACTTCAACGCCCTGCTGTACGATCGGCGCGGTAATCATAAAAATAATCAGCAGCACCAGCATAACATCGATGTAAGGCACCACGTTGATTTCAGCCATCGCCCGGCGTTTTTTACTCATGACCCAGGCTCTTCATGAATAGTCCATGCTGAATAACAAACCGGCAACCCCCTGTTCATTATTTCACTTCATCCGCCGCATTGCTCTGCCGCTGTAAAATAGTGGCGAACTCTTCGGCAAAGTTCTCATAGGTATTTGACAGGCGATCCACTTTTTCAGCATAGCGGTTATAGGCAATAACCGCCGGGATCGCCGCGAACAAACCCATTGCGGTAGCAATCAGGGCTTCCGCGATGCCCGGCGCCACCATGGCCAGGCTGGCGTGTTCCACGGCGCCCAGGGCGATAAATGAACGCATGATACCCCATACCGTGCCGAACAGGCCGATATAGGGACTGATCGAGCCGATGGTTGCCAGCAGGGATAAATGCGAATCCAGGTAGTCTTCTTCACGGGCAACAGCCACTTTCATGCTGCGCTGCACGCCCGCCAGCATCATGGCAATGTTGGTTTTATTTTTCTGGGTACGGATATATTCGGAGAAACCGGCTTCAAAAATCTTTGCCATACCCCGGCTTTCACCGGCCTTGCGTTTTACCTGCTGGTAAAGATCGGCCAGGTTAATGCCTGACCAGAAACGGTCTTCAAAGCGTATTGCATCCTGTGCCGCCTGTTTCAGCGCCTTGTATTTCAGGCCGATAACAACCCAGGAAAGCACGGAAGCGCTGAACAGGATCAACATCACTATCTGCACCAGGAAACTGGCACGGGTGACCAGCGAGAACAGGGACATATCAGCTTCCACGATGAAACTCCTTATTTATTATTTGTATAATTGATGGCGGAATGCTTTGCGGCGTGAATTTTTCAGCATTAAGACAGGCGATATTGATTTCAGCATCGGCCAGTAATCCGGCCGTGGAGCCGGCAGAATATTGTGCCTGCAGGTAAACCGACTGCCTGAACTGAATGCTGGCCTTACGCAGCGAGGATATCGTTGTAACCACGGTTAACTCATCATTGAATCTGGCGGGTTTTTTATACTGTATATTGGCACTGCGTACCGCAAAAAGTATTCCCAGCTCTTGTTGTAATAAATCCTGTTCAAAACCGAGGCTACGTAAAAACTCGGTACGGGCGCGTTCCATAAATTTCAGGTAATTGGCGTAATAAACCACTCCGCCTGAGTCGGTATCCTCATAATAGACACGAACCGGCCAGCAAAATTCCTTTGCCTGTATCATTTTTTGTTGGACCATTTTTATTATTATGAATCGTTAGACAAAAACCGCGGTTTTCTACTGTTCAAATAAATCCTGATCCGGCGAATCCTGAGCCAGCTCATTACTCAGACGGTCGGGCGCTTTTAAACCAAAGTGTTTGTACACATTTGCGGTGGCAATACGGCCGCGAGGGGTACGCATCAGATAGCCCTGCTGGATCAGATAGGGTTCGATAACATCTTCAATGGTATCGCGCTCCTCGCCAATGGCTGCCGCCAGGTTTTCCACACCCACCGGGCCACCGTTAAACTTTTCAATAATAGCCAGCAGCAGGCGCCGATCCATTATATCAAAACCCAGCGGGTCGACTTTTAATAATTCCAGGGCTTTCGCTGCCATTTCTCCGTTAACACTGCCATCGCCTTTGACCTCGGCATAATCACGCACCCGGCGCAACAAGCGATTGACGATGCGCGGGGTGCCACGGGCACGGCGGGCAATTTCAGCGGCACCGTCATTATCAATCGGCACATTGAGAATATCGGCTGAGCGCTTAACGATGTGATTCAAATCATTCATGCCATAAAAATCCAGGCGCAATACGATACCAAAGCGGTCACGCAGCGGCGAGGTTAACGATCCTGCCCGGGTAGTGGCACCCACCAGGGTAAACGGCGGCAGATCGAGTTTAATGGAACGTGCTGCCGGCCCTTCACCGATCATGATGTCCAGCTGATGATCTTCCATGGCCGGGTACAATACTTCCTCCACCACCGGACTGAGGCGGTGAATCTCGTCGATAAACAGCACGTCATGCGGTTCAAGGTTAGTCAGCAAAGCTGCCAGGTCGCCCTGCTTTTCCAGTACCGGTCCGGATGTTGAATGCAGGGCGGCACCCATTTCCTGCGCCACGATATGGGCCAGTGTGGTTTTGCCCAGGCCGGGCGGGCCAAAGAACAGTATATGGTCCAGCGCTTCCGCGCGCGCCCTGGCCGCCGGAATAAAAATCTCCAGCTGCTCGGTCACCGCCGGCTGCCCCTGGTAATCTTTCAGGTATTGCGGACGAATGGCGCGGTCAATCGCCACCTCACCTTCAATACTTTCGGCAGACAGTACCGGGTTGTCGCTCATCTAGGCCCCTCCCTGCAGCGCACTGCGGATGATTTCTTCCGTTGACTTGCCTTCCACGTCCAGTGCACGCACCATCTGGCTGGCCTGCTGCGCCTTGTAGCCCAGCGAAATCAGGGCACTGACCGCATCATTCACCGGGTTAGCCTGTTTTTCAATACCGGCGGGCGCACCGGGCAGCCTGGCACCGCCACTACTCCCCGATTCTTTTTCCAGCCGGTCTTTCAGTTCAACCACCAGGCGTTCGGCGGTTTTCTTGCCTACGCCCGGCAGCCGGGTCAGCGCCTTGCTGTCGGCTTCCATAATGCAGCGGGTAAATTCCTCGGCACTGATACCGGAAAGAATGGTCAGAGCCAGCTTGGGGCCGACGCCACTGATGCGGATCAGGTTGCGAAACATCAGGCGCTCGGACAATGAATGAAAGCCAAACAGCAGCTGGGCGTCTTCGCGCACCACCATATGGGTATGCAATACAATATTTTCACCGCAGTCCGGCAGGTGATAAAACGTCGACATCGAGGCTTCGAGTTCATAGGCCACGCCCTGCACGTCAATTAAAATAGCAGGCGGCTGTTTTTCCAGCAGGATACCGGTGAGTCGTCCAATCATTACGTCATTATCTCCAGCGCCCGGCACGTACCCTGGTGGCGATACCCAGGGTTTTAATATGCATATGATTGGCATGACAGACGGCAATGGCCAGCCCGTCCGCCTCGTCACTTTGCGGTACAAAATCAAGCTTCAGCAGCAACTTCATCATCTGCTGTATCTGCGCCTTGTCGGCCGAACCATTGCCGACCACGGCTTTTTTAATGGCCCGCGGGGTGTATTCGCCAACTTCCAGGCTGGCGTTGATACCGGCGCAGATGGCCGCGCCGCGTGCCTGTCCCAGTTTTAAAGCCGAATCGACATTTTTGTTTACAAACACCTGTTCGATACCCATGGTTTGCGGCTGCCATTGTTCAATAACTGCACTGATTTCCTTAAAGATTTCGCCCAAGCGCTCAGGCAGTTCATCGCCTTTTATGGCGATAAAACCGCTGGTGACATAGTTATGGCGCAGGCCGTCACTGTCAATCACCCCGTAACCTGTGTTGCGTGAGCCGGGGTCGATGCCGATAATACGGGTTTTGATTACAGCCATTTTATTGCAGTCATCAATATTTACGCCTC
>JAJRTD010000257.1 GCA_024278435.1 Gammaproteobacteria bacterium
ATAATACTCACGCTCGCCCATAGTTTCAGGGAAATAAGTCTCACCGGCAGCAAAGGCTTCTGCCTCATCATGTGCGTAGCGGTAGTCTTTGCCATAACCCAGATCCTTCATAAACCGGGTCGGTGCATTGCGCAGGTGCTCCGGCACTTCAGCCGATGCAGAATCGCTGGCATCGGTCATGGCCTGCTTGTAGGCACTGTATACCGCGTTACTCTTGGCCGTTGATGCCAGGTAGACAATGGCCTGGGCAATCGCAAGCTCCCCCTCCGGGCTTCCCAGGCGCTCATAGACCTGCCAGGCATCAAGCGCCAGCTGCAACGCACGCGGGTCGGCATTGCCGACATCCTCTGACGCCATGCGTACCACGCGCCGTGCAATATATACCGGATCACAGCCACCATCGATCATCCGGCAAAACCAGTACAGTGATGCATCCGGGTTACTGCCGCGAACCGACTTGTGCAGCGCGGAAATCTGCTCATAGAACAGATCACCACCCTTGTCGAAACGGCGGACACTCTGCGCCGTCACATCCTGGATAATCGCCTGGTCAATAATGCGCTTCCCCGCTTCATTACGGTCACCCCCGGTCAGGTCACAGGCAATTTCCAGAAAATTCAGGGCGCGACGGGCATCACCGTCCGCCACATTGGCCAGCATTTCCAGTGACAGCGCATCGATTTCAACATCAAGCTGCTTTAACTGCGCATCATCCGTCAGCGCATGCCGGATAACAGATTTCAGGTTATCAACACTCAGGGACTTTAAAATGTAGGTTTTCACCCGGGACAACAGGGCGTTGTTTAATTCAAATGACGGGTTCTCGGTGGTGGCGCCGATAAAATAAATAGTGCCATCCTCAACATAGGGCAGGAAGGCATCCTGCTGTGACTTGTTAAAGCGGTGCACCTCGTCGACGAATAATATGGTAGTCTCGCCCTGCGCCTGCCACTGTTTTGCCTGGGCAATGGCCTGACGAATATCCTTAACACCGGAAAGTACGGCGGACAGATTGATGAAGTGTGCCTGCACCGAGTTGGCGATAATTTTTGCCAGCGTGGTTTTCCCGGTACCCGGCGGCCCCCAGAAAACCATGGAATGCAGGCTCTGGTTTTCAATTGCCTGGGTCAGGGTTTTGCCGGGGCCAAGAATATGGCCCTGGCCGATATAATCGCTCAGGGATTGCGGACGCATCCTGTCCGCCAGTGGCCGGTAGCCCGGTGTTTCCTCTTCAGAAAAAAGTCCGGTGCTCATCATCAGCCACCGAAAACATCAACCCCTTCGGGTGGCACAAACTCGAAGACATCTTTTGCCAGTTTAATATTGGTTTTTATGTCAGAAAAAATAATGTCAGTAACCTGTTCAAACTGATCATGTAACTGCATAAAACGCAGTCCCCCGGCATCAAGACCGACAACGATTTCACCGAAGTCCGAGCCACCGGTCTTGCTCACCAGTTTCAGGCGGTAGATGCCGTTGCGCTCGTCCAGCTGCTGCACATCAAAACTCTGGTGCAGGGTGGCACTGTTTTCCAGTAACGCCATGGGCGTTGAAGGCAGACCGGCGGACTGTTTCTGCACCGTCACCTGCTCCAGCTCAACATCGTAAATCCAGATCCTTTTACCATCGGAAACAATAATCTGCTCAAACGGCGACTCGTAGTTCCAGCGGAATTTACCGGGTCGGCTCAGGTAAAACTCGCCGGCGGTCTGCTGCAGGATTTCACCGTCACGGGTACGCAGGGTTTGCTGAAAATCCGCCTGCAGTGTCTTTGTATTTTCCAGGAATTTTTCCAGGTAGATTTCGCCCCGGGACGTTTTATCATTGCCGGCGGCACTCGCCGAAGCAACAGAAAATAACAATAAAAGATTAATCAGAAATATCTTCATAAACGCAGGTTCGAATTCATTCGAACACTCTCTTTCAGATTTTATATCAGCAAGCGAATGAATTCGCCTGTGCCATACAGATAACAAGGTTTTAATCAGGCGGCGGCGGTGCCAGCACTTCACGCGAACCGTTTGACTGCATCGCCGAAACCACACCGGCCTCTTCCATTTCCTCAATCATACGAGCGGCCCGGTTATAACCGATCTTCAGGCGGCGCTGCACATAGGAAATCGACGCCTTGCGGGTCTGGGTCACGATGGCAACCGCTTCATCATACAGGGCATCTGCATCCTCGCCGCCGCCAGCCGGTTTTTCACCTGGCAGCACGGTCGTATTTTCCTGCAGGATTTCCTCGATATAGTCCGGTTCATTCTGTTCTTTAAGGAAAGCCACCACTTTATGCACTTCGTGATCATCGACAAAGGCGCCATGGATGCGGGTCGGCATACTGCTGCCGGCTTCCATATATAACATATCACCATGACCGAGCAGATTTTCCGCGCCCATCTGATCAAGAATGGTACGCGAATCCACCCGCGAGGATACCTGGAAAGCAATACGCGTTGGAATATTGGACTTGATCAGGCCGGTGACCACGTCGACCGAGGGGCGCTGGGTAGCCAGGATCAAATGGATGCCGGCGGCACGGGCTTTCTGCGTGATACGCGCAATCAACTCCTCGATTTTCTTGCCCACTACCATAAACAGGTCGGCAAACTCATCGACCACCACCACGATATAGGGCAGCGGCTGCAGTTTTTGCGGCTGGGTGCCCGGCGGATGGTTGTCCGGATTAAAGGTCGGGTCTTCGATCGGTTCACCGGCTTCGATGGCTTCCTTTACCTTGCGGTTATAACCGGTGATATTTCGCACCCCCAGCCCGGACATTAACTCGTAACGTGTTTCCATTTCACCGACACACCAGCGCAGCGCATTGGCGGCCTCTTTCATATCGGTCACTACCGGTGTTAACAAATGAGCAATGCCTTCGTATACATTGAGTTCCAGCATCTTGGGATCAATCAGGATCAACCGCACTTCATCCGGCTTGCTTTTGAACAGCAGGCTGAGCAGCAGGGCATTCACACAGACCGATTTACCGGAACCGGTGGTACCGGCTACCAGTAGATGCGGCATTTTGGCGAGGTCGGCCACCACCGGGTGGCCGGCGATGTCCTTACCCAGGCCCAGGGTCAGCGGCGATGCCGAGTTATCGTACTGTTTCGACATCAGGATTTCACTTAATGAAACAATCTCGCGATGTTCATTGGGAATTTCCAGCCCGACACAGGTTTTCCCCGGAATAACTTCAACGACCAGGATACTGGGCACCGACAGTGAACGCGCCAGATCCTTGGATAAAGCGGTGATCTTGCTGGCCTTGACGCCCGGTGCCGGCTCCATCTCAAAGCGGGTAATGACCGGGCCGGGATGCACGGCAACCACCTCGACTTCGACACCAAAATCTGACAGCTTGATTTCAACCAGCCGCGACAGTGCTTCCAGTGCCTCCTTGGAAAAGCCTTTTTCATGGGGTTTCGGCGGATCCAGCAGGCGCAGGGCCGGCAGTTCGGAGTCGGCCGGGGCATCAAATAACTGTATCTGTTTTTCCCGATCCATGCGTTCGGAAATTTCAACCTTTTTTACCACCGGTTCGATACGCACGTCCTTGCTGCCTTTGGCCTCGCGTACCGCCTGTTTTTTCTTGCTGGCGGCCACCGTTTCCTGGCGTGACTGCCGAGCCTCTTCGCCCGCCTTTTTCTCCTGCCGGATTTCAATAAAGTCCTGTACCCGGCTTTGTATCCAGCCATAGGCAAACAGGGTGGCACGGCCGATGCCATCAATAACCCGGAACCAGGAGATGCCGCTGAACAGGGTGATACCGGCAAGGAACAGCGCCAGCAGGATCAGCGTTGAGCCCAGCAGGCCGAGTGAACCGGCCATGGCATCGCTTAACCAGCGCCCGAGGATGCCGCCACCGTCCAGCGGCAGCTGGCCGTCACCAGCCATAAAATGCATGCTGGTCAGGGCGCAGCCCATGGCCACGGTAACAAAGAACCCGGCCCAGCGTATACCCAGCTCGTGGTAATCAATATCCTTGTCAACTTCGATATGGTTACTGCGCAGCACCAGCCAGCCGCTATAGGCAATAATCACCGGGAAAAGATAGGATAGATAACCAAACAGGTTATACAGCACGTCCGCAAACCAGGCGCCAACCACGCCGGCTGCGTTATGGATGGAATCACGGGAACCGGTATACGACCAGCCGGGATCGGCCGAATCATAGGTCACTAATGCGGTGAATAGAAACAGAGCCAGCGCCATCAGCACCAGCATGGCGCCCTCTCGCAGACCACGTTGCAGTTGTGTCGCGATAACAGCACTTTTTTCCGGGTTTGTTGTTGTTTTTGTACGGCGTGCTTGTGCCAATCTTAACCCCAGTTTTTTACAGCTTTCATAGTTAGGTAACGGTTAATTATAACCTTCATCCGGCAAAAATATCAGGGTTTTACTCGATTTTGCCTGATTCCATCTCTGCCTGTAAGACCGTGTCGACAATGGCTCCGTTTTCAATGGCAATAGCCCTGTATAAGGCCTGCGCCAGGCCGGATTCTGCCCGGGGAAGCTGGTTAACCGCATAATCGGCCAGTGTCTGCACATAGGGCAGAATGGCTGATGACAGTGACTGTGAAGCGGTTCGCGGTACCGCTGCCGGCATATTCGGCACCGCCGAATGGATGACGCCGTACTTAAGGTAACAAAGCTGCTCACTACTGGTCTGTTCAATCCCTTGCACACAGCCACCCTGGTCGATGGCAATATCAACAATAACGCTGCCCTCGTTCATCTGCCTTATCATCGACTGTTTCAGTACCACCGGGGCGCGCCGGCCAGCCAGCAATACCGCACCGACTACTACATCGGCCTGAACGCTTAACTGTTCCACCTGTTCAGGCGTGGACAGGTGGGTATTGATAACCGGATACTGCTGTTTTAACTGCTGCAGTTTGCTTTCATTCAGGTCCAGTACATCAACCTGCGCGCCCAGAGCCACTGCAACCGCCACAGCATGGCTGCCGGCGACACCGGCACCAAGCACCAGCACGCGACCGGACTCGGAACCATCAACCCCGCCCAGCAGAACCCCCCGGCCACCGCGGTTGCGAAACAGCAGGCTGGCGCCGCGCATGGTTGCGATGCGACCGGCCACCTGGCTCATGGGGGCAAGTAAAGGCAAATGGCCATCAGCATCCCTGACCGATTCAAATGGAATAGCGGTAATGCCGCTATCACACAAGGTCTGCACCAGCGCCGGATCCGCCGCCAGGTGAAAATAACCAAAAACGGTATGCTCGTCTTTCAGGTAACGGATATCCTCCGGCAGTGGCTGCTTTACCTTAACGATTAACCTTGTTGCGGCGTACAGGGCCTCGGCACCGGCAATCACACGTACACCGGCTGCGACATATTCCGCATCACTGTAACCACTGATGAGGCCGGCATGCTGCTGTATGTAAACCGTGTGCCCGGCAGCAACCAGCGTTTTACAGGCGTCAGGCGTTAAAGCAACGCGCCCCTCACCGGTCATAATCTCCAGGGGAATTCCAATTTTCATATTTTACAAAATCCTTGGTTATTTAAGATATCACTGCTGTCCCGGTCACTTTACATTGTCATCTTGACCGGAGCGTAGCGTAGTGGAAAGATCTGTATCACGCATTGCCTGGTACCCAGGATCCTTCGGCAATTGCTCCATGCATTGCCCTACTACCGTACATCCTGCACATATCGACTTCACTGCGTTACGCTCAGGATGACAAAATAGTTAAACAGCGTATTTCATGTCTTATACA